>JAPPDN010000054.1 GCA_028824575.1 Candidatus Poribacteria bacterium
TGCTTCAAAAGCGGTAATAGATGCTGTGTCATCAGTACCCAACCTCGGAGGCCGATTGCGGTTTCGGGTTGCCAATTCGGAATCCATGCGCCGTCTTCTATTGTGCCAGAACGCGCGATAGCAGCGTTATTGACGAGGACATGAAGCGCGGCAAACTTTTCGGCGATAGCACCTGCAGCGGCGATGACGCTTTCATCATCAGCAAGATCAACTTCGACAAAAAGTGCCTTCCCACCTGTTTCTTGGATTTCGGCAACCGCCTTGTGTGCCATTTCTGCGTTGTTATCGGCGATGATGACGTGTGCACCTTCGGCTGCGAGACGGTTCACCGTCGCCCTACCGATACCGGAGGCACCACCTGTTATTAATGCGACTTTATCTGTAAAGCGGACTGTTCCCCATGGATTTGTTTGCATGTGTAGTTTCCTTTAGTTAAGCTGTCAGAATCGCGAGCGCAGCTCGCTCCTACAGATGATATAGGGCTTTTTTAGATGCCTGCGGCGAATCCACCGTCAACGAGGAGAGAGGCACCCGTGATCCATTCTCCGTCGTCGGAAGCGAGGAAGACGCAGGCACGTCCAATGTCTCTCGGCAGACCGAACCGCGGTAATGCAGTTTTTTCGAGTGCTTCATTGATCTGTTCTGGCGTGAGATAGTCCTGAATTGCTGTTTCAATATAACCCGGACAGATGGCGTTGACAGTTATGCCGAATTGTCCGATTTCTAACGCTGTATCTCTGACCATGTTGACGACAGCAGCTTTCGCGGGCGCATACGCAGGTCCCGCACCACCGCCATAAGCGTGAACAGAGGCGATCTGGATGATTCTGCCAAATTTTGACTGTTTCAGATGCGGGATTGCGAGTTTCGTCGCAACGAAAACACCACGGAGGTTAACACCGACGACTTGATCCCAATCGGCGATTGAGATATCCTGCGCGCCACCGGGGATGTGGATACCGGCATTATTGACGAGAATGTCAAGTCCACCGAAGTATTCGATGGTCTGCTGTATCGCGTCAGCGACTTGTGATGCGTCAGCGACATCAGTCTGAACGAATATCCCTTGTGCGCCGAGTTTTTCGACTTCCGTGACGGTTGGCGTTGTGACATCGGTTTCATGATATTTGCCGCGAAGGGGTGCCTCTTGCTTATCCACAATAGCAATACGCGCACCTTCACGGGCACATTCAAGTGCGATGCCGCGCCCGATGCCTGAACTCCCGCCGGTTACAATGCAAACACGATCCTTGAGTAGCATTTAAAAAACGCTTCCTTAAGTTGAAACAACTTGCAGGTGCCCAACTTTTTCATCCGAAGGTGTAATACGAATTTCAATATTGCGGTTCAACCGCTTCAAGAGTAAAAGCAGCTGTGGCACGGTAAAAAGATGGAAATCGCCCTCCTGTATTCGAGATACATCATCTTCTGCCTCCATCTCTCGCACCACTTTCAGAGGCTGTTTAATCAAGTCAATGTCCCTTTTGACATTATACCGTATCCTCTAAAATCTTGGTAACATTTTCAGCCAGAGTCATTCAGTTTTAAGAAATTATAGGGTTTCTCGTCCTTTTTTTAGGATCCGGTGCGGTTAGGAAACCACACCATAGGTATCAATTTAGTCCTGTAGGTTGGGTTGAACGGTGTTAAGAAAGCAGAGGTCGAAGTGCCCAATACCTTGAAATCCAACTCGTCGTCCTATACATCCAAAAACGCAGTGAAACCCAACTTCATACCCTCAGGTGCCCGTAAACGGCTAAGGCGTCGGGTTTCTCTCGGTTTTCTGTTTGGCGTGCCATCTCTGGAATAGGCTGAGTTTTGTGTTACTTTTCAGGGTTTTGGGAATATCCGTTCAACCCAACCTACGGGACTGAGACGGTTATTATTTTTAAAATTGACACTTATGGTGCGGTTAGGAAACCGCATCTACCGAGTAGAGCCAAACACTAAAAATAAGACCTACCGAGTGAATTGCCTGCACCGAATGCGTTGTAAGGTGTCCCTGCTGGCAATGTTCGGATACCCCACGTTTCCGTCGTTGCGTCATAACCGACACCCATCGAGACCGCAGGTTCTTCAATGAGGTTCACCTGGAACGTGAAGTCTTGACGGACATTGTCGTAAGGCGGTTCCCGTTTAATACCGATTCGACTCCAAGAAATTCGGAGATTCCAATCGTGTAGGTTACGCGTCATACTTAAACGTTGTTGATAAAATTGCCCATCAATCGGATAATAGATGAGACTGGCATTAAATTCGAGGTTCCGGTTCAAACGGTAACGCCCGGTAGCCGTGATAGACCGCGAAGCACGTCTTGCGGTATGTCTCTTGCTAAAAGAACTCCCGATACTGACATTCCAAGACTGTCGGGTGTAACGGATGTTGGAACGGAATCCGACCATCTTGAACTGTTTGCCGTCATCTGGATGCGGATTCGGGTCGTGTGTGAAACGGAATGTCATGTTAAGGTTTCGACTCGGAAGCGGGATGATTGTGAAATCGCTCTCAATAGGTTCAAACTGACGCTCATATAACGGATCAAATTCTGTGAAATCCGCGGTAAGACGTGTATCAAAATAGAGGATCCGATGTGGTGATTGGCTCCGTCGGGTTTTGATCTCAATACCTGTGTTAAAACTATAGGTAAGACGTTTTCGCTCATAGAAATAGGTGCTGGGACCGAACGGATAGAGGTTCTCATCTCTGTCAACAGCAGGTTGATAATCGTAGCGGAGTGAGGACTGAACCTCGTGCCGTAATTTCCGCAGTCCCGGGACAAAACCGACGTTGTAGATGCGAAAGAGCGTATTTGTAGCCGATCCGTTAAAACTGAAAACACTCCGAAAAATGTTCTTGTTTTGATCCTGGTCTCGGTCGTGCCAAACCGTATTTGAGTTGAGGTTGAGGCTCAGCTGCAACTCTCGTAAAGGCGTAATCAGAAGTGTTGATTGTTTACGGACATCAAAACCGAGGTCCATTGTTTTCAGGAATACATCTCTCTCTTCCTCACCATCTTTATTCCGAAAAACCTCCCTAAAGAAGTTGCCAAGTTCAATATCAAGGTCAACACTTGTGCTTTCAAGCGTTGGAAACGAGAGCATTGAGAGGAACGGTTTCTCTGTTTCAAATTTTTCAGCAACCGTTAACATGCTGTCGTTGAGCGTCTCAAAAAGCGGAAACGCGCTGAGGCGCATCCGTGAAAAGTTCACGGTTAATCGAGGCAGCTTCTGTAACGACCTTGTACCTTCACCCGTGAAATCGTGAATGTGCCGGATTTCAAATCTACTTGTGATATCACCAATCGTCTCTCGTGAGAACTTCAGATTTCCATTTGGATCAAGGTCTTCGAGATCAAAGGTTGATAAACCCGTCCCATAAGTAAGAATTGCAAAAGAGTTGAGTGTAGATTGGGCCGGGAGCTCGTATTCTTCCTTATAACTCTGGGATCGAAGTTCTGTCCTGCCAGTGAAACTAATGGGTCTTCTACCTTCTTGACGGTTATCCCATGGCGTATAGATGGAATGTGTATGCGCCCATCGCGCAATTAGGTTGTTACCGGTTCGGACGGCACTCTGTCGCTGTCCAGAATAAACATCTTTAGCGTAGATATAGAAGTCGCCGCGATAGGTACGCTTTCTATCAACTTTGATGAGCCGGAAAGATTTTTTCGTTTGAATAGGTCGTCTCCCCAAGTCGCCAGCATACAAACTCTGTGCTTCCGAGGCTACCGGACTCGGGTCTTCCCACCGTCCACGGAATCCGTGTTTTCGATAGATTTTAAGTTCTTCTTCACCTACTATGTCCTCTTCTGCGTCTTCTCCTGTGTCTCCTTCGGCAGTTAAGTTTCCTGCGTCCTCTCCTGTGTCTCCT
>JAPPDN010000538.1 GCA_028824575.1 Candidatus Poribacteria bacterium
TTTAGGCAGCAATCCACGGATGTTGTCTCTTTCAACCTCTTCTACCAAATCATCTTCGGCATGCGGCTGCTCATAGGCATTGCTGGCACGTTACTCCTCTATTTCATTACATGGGACTGCTTACGTCCTAAATCTGTCGCCCGAGATGTGCTTGGTGCGACACGTGCTGCAACCGGTTTTCTTTTCATTGCCATCATTACAGTCTTCCTCGGTGAGTTTTGCAGCCGATTTTTGCTTTTGGAGATGCGGTTCATCTTCTAATCTTGAAACTTTGGGTAATCCAACTCGGTTGGATCAATTTGTAACTACTTCTTCATGTTGAATTTCGTTGTAATTTAAATTCAGATATGCTAAAATAACTGCATCCATTAAAGACATGTAGGAGGCATATAATATGAAATCCCAAATCTTTTATGAACCCGAATCAATGAGCCTTGAAGACCGATCTGTACCGGAACCTGGTGATAATGATCTGTTAGTTCAAGTACGTTCGGTAGGCATCTGCGGTTCGGATGTCGCATATTATTTTGGTAACAGTTCGCTTGAAACAGACGACGGAAAAGGACCCCTTATCCTTGGTCACGAATTTACTGGCGAAGTCGTCGAAGTCGGCAGTGAAGCAGGCGCAACCGGCGGATTTAAAGTCGGTGACCGCGTTGTCGTCAATCCTGTCCAATCAAACCCAGATTCCTTTTGGAGCAAGAAAGGTTTATCCAACCTGTGTCCTGAAAAACGCGTATTAGGTGTCGGTGTTGATGGCGGATTCGCCGAGTACGCAGTCTCTGATTATCGCTGGACTGTCAAATTACCCGATAATGTTACTTATGATCAAGGCGCATTAACAGAACCGCTCGCCTGCGGACTCTACGCTGTCAACAACCTCAATGCTGAAGAAGGGCAGACTGCCGTTGTCTTTGGACCGGGCCCTATCGGTTTGATGATGGTGCAAGTATTGAAGAGCCGCGGCTTGAAAAACGTACTGCTTGTCGGAACTCGTGATTACCGTTTAGATTGTGGTAAGGAACTCGGGGCAGACGTAGTCGTCAATGTCAGCGATACCAACTCTCCACACTACGTTGAAGATCTGGGTGCTGCAATTGAGGAACTCAATAACGGTGAATTGGCGGACCGTGCAATTACGGCTACCAGTTCACTTGACGCAATTCACACCGCATTGGACGTTACCGGTCGGCACGCAACCGTCGTTATTTTCGGACTCCCCGGCGACACAGATGTGATGCAGGTGCCTATTCTTGATACGATCCTCATGGATAAAACAATCAGGTTCTCTTGGCTGGCACCCGATACATGGGAAGAGGCGGTTCAACTCATTTCGAGTGGTGATGTCAACATGGATAAAATCATCAGCCACGAGTTCCCGCTTGAATCGCTTGTTGAAGGGATAACAAAGGTCCGCAACCGCGAAGATGCCTGCACTAAGGGATTGATAAAGGTCTCTGATTAACCGGTATGTAACATGGGTATCCCGTTTTTCATCGTTTTTGTCCTTTCGATCGCTTTTCTGTCACTTGGGATAACGGGGTGGGGTGACTTTATTTCCGTAGAGTGGCCTGAACAGGATTCACCCGATGCAAACAGCGATGCCGTGACTGTCACCCCCTACCTCAGTTTTCAAGCCAATTATTGGGCAATCGGACGATGCGTCATAGGATTTCTGCTGTTTTTGCTCAGCCTTTATACTATGGGTTTTCTTCTCTATCTTGAGGAGCGAGAGAGCGGTAGAATTATGAAAAACGTTAAAAGTTTCGCCAAACTACGACAACTCTTGGAACGACAGCAGAGGAAGGACATTTCACAATGATATCTCTCATAAGACTCTTCGTTAATGTGCCAATACAATCCCGGGTGCTGATAGGCATCGGGGTCGTGTTCATCGCACTCTGTTGCGTTACAGCGACCACTGCCAAGATTGATCCGAAGACGGTTGCTGGTATCTGGCTTTTCGATGAGGGTAATGGAAAGACCGCAAAGGACTTATCGGGGAACGATAATGATGGTGAACTCATGGAGGGTGCGAAATGGGAAGATGGACAATTCGGGCAGGCAGTCGTATTTGACGGAAAAGATGACTACGTCGAAATTGCTCCTTCCCCTCTATTTAATCCAGAGAAATTCACCGTTACCTTTTGGATGTATCCGACAGCAGTCGGCGGTAATAATCCCGCAGGGAAAGGCTCCGCTACGCTCGTCATCGCAAACGGGAATCCAGGGGACGGAGGCGGTGCGAATTGGTGGTTTGAATTTTGGAACGCCGGTAACTTTGAATTCAAAAGCTGCCAAGCTGGCTGTGCAGCCGCAACGACACCTCTTAATAAACCGGATGCGTGGTACTTCATCGCCGGTATCTATAACGGAACTGAATATGAACTCTATATTGATGGCGAATTTAAGTCAAAGGGTCCGAATAAAGTCGGTGCACCCGAAAAGGGTTTACTCATCGGAAGTGGACTGTGTCCAGCAGGACACGGATGTGATGGCGGTTATTTTAAAGGGATCATTGACGATGTGGCGATGTTTGGCGATACACTAAGCGAAGCAGACCTGAAGGTGCTTATGGAAGAGGGTGTTGGCAAGACTCTGGGAGTCACACCTGTAGAGCCTACAGGCAAATTAGCAACGACGTGGGGCAATTTGAAGGCGCATTGAAGAGGTAATCTCTGTCAGTATGGAACAGCAATTAAAAAACGACTTACTTCTTCGCGCAGCGCGACGTTTGCCGGTGGACCGCGTACCTGTATGGATGATGCGGCAGGCAGGCAGATCAGATCCCCTTTATCGGCAGATTCGGCAAGAGTTGAACCTGCCCTTGGAACGGCTCTTCCGAACCTGTCCGGCACCTATGTCTCACACCGATGTCGAGTCGGCAGTTAAAATCTCACTTCTACCAAAACGCATTGGCGTTGATGCCGTCATCGTCTACAAAGACATTCTCACACCGCTTGCCCCGATGGGTGCCCATTTCCGATTTGACCCAGGACCCATTTTAAGCCCGCCGATTCGGACACAAACACAAGTAGACACACTCCGACCCGTTGATGAACCCTCATCGCAATTGGAATTCACAGGAAATGTCATTCGCAAACTCCGCGAAACCCTGAATGAAGAACTACCGCTCATCGGGTTTGCTGGTGCCCCTTTGACGCTTGCATTTTTCCTCATTGCAGGGGAGAGTCCTATCAAACGCGGTACCGGCGTATCAGAAAAGGCGGCCCCTGTTTTTCAAATGATTGAGGAAACTCCTGAACTCTTGCATCGTCTGCTAAGCAAATTGGCGGAGATGACCGTTAATTATTTAAACTACCAAATTAGCGAGGGTGTTCAGGTTGTCCAACTTTTCGAGTCCATCGCGGATGTCTTGCCGAGAGACATATATAAAGAGTTTGCATTTCCGTATCACCAGAAGATTTTCGCTGAACTCAGTCCAGAGGTGCCTGGAATACTCTTTGCAAAAGAGTGTAACTATCTCGATTTAATGCACCAAAGTGGTGCTAATGTATTGAGTGTAGGAAAGTGTGTAGACCTTAGCAAAGCCAAGGTTGAGACTGACGGCACCGTCGCTTTTCAGGGCAACGTGGATAACGATATACTCCGCGACGGGACACCCGACGACATTACGATGGCAGTCAAATCCTGCTTAAAACAGGGTGGGAAAACAGGACACATATTGAATTTGAGTCATGGACTCCATAGAGATACGCCTTTTGAAAACGTTAAACATTTTGTAAATATCGCAAAAACGGTGTAGGCATATAAATGAGAAACATTACAGAAAACCCTTTCGCACCACGTCAATACGGACAGCTCGTTAAAGTAACAGAACGGGTCTATCTCTTTCGCAATTTTGTCAA
>JAPPDN010000512.1 GCA_028824575.1 Candidatus Poribacteria bacterium
TAAACGGGCAGTGGGTGAAACTGTATGGACACTTACCAACAGTGATATATCGACCAATGGATCTCGGATGCCGATGGCAGCACATGATAATACCCTCTATATCGTTTCTACTGATAAAATACTCGCTTCAATTGATAATGGCGAGACATGGCATGTCTTCTGCGCCCGACCAAAAGGACACGCTATCGGACTCATCATCACCGATGAAGCACAAGAACATAATTCGCACTCACATATTGTAATGTATCTCGCCCTTCAAGATGAAGGTGTTTTTCGATCTACGGATGCTGGCACACAATGGGATCTCTTGAAAGATGGGTTAGCAGATAAAAGTATCCACGCAGTCGCTGCAATTAGAAACATAGTGTTCGCAGGTACAAGCAGCGGCATCTACCGTCTTGATTCAGATATTTGGCAACACTTGTCGGCAAGTCCGTCAGAACCTGTCTACTGGATGACTGGGTTTGAAAACAGCCTCTATGTTGGAACGGGTTCCGACCTTTCTCGCTGGGAATGGATTGAACCAAACCAAAAGTTTACAGCAAATATAATAGCTGATATCAATCCAAAAAGTTTAGGCGGAATTTTTCACTCGACTGACTTCGGAGCATCGTGGACTGAGATAACACACGGAAATGAATCGGACCTTATGAGACCAGAGCTTGGGATGAGTATTCCGGCGGATACCGGCAAAATACTTTTATCACAAGGGATTGTAACTGTGGACAAAAATACTTTTTATAGAGCCAGTTCATCCGGTGTTCATCGCACAACTGACGGTGGTAAATCATGGCACGCATTTACAAGCGGAATCAGG
The DNA here is from genome assembly GCA_028824575.1 of Candidatus Poribacteria bacterium. Taxonomy (GTDB): domain Bacteria; phylum Poribacteria; class WGA-4E; order WGA-4E; family WGA-3G; genus WGA-3G. The sequence goes on from JAPPDN010000512.1 coordinate 818, forward strand.
GAAACAACAATACAGTATCTGGTCGCAGTCAACAATAGACTTTATGGGTATACCCGTGGAGTTCTTGTCCAATCCATTGACGGTGGTGAAACGTGGGAAACTGTCCAGATTGACTGCGATAGCCAAATACGTGAAACAATGGAACAGAAATTTGCTTACCTTAACCTCGCTTCTCAGTTAGCAATTGCTAACGACGTTCTCTACGGAATGGCACCTGAAAAAGATAACATGATCGATCTCCAACTATCTGAAATTACGTCTATAAAGGACTATTTGCGCATTTTCCAGTTATCTGCAGAGGACAATATATTTGTGCCAGTTCAGGGGGCACCCACTTTTGAACGAGAATCTTCGTTCGTTGAGTTGTGGACAGAGGACCCTTCGCCGAATAAACCTGAAAAAAACGATAACTTATCAGATACAACTTATCTTATTGATAAATTTGAGGGAATTGGTGGGTTTGCAGTTACTGGACAGACATTCTATGCCGAGTGGAAGCAAAGACTTTTCAAATGGAAATACGGCGACCCGGAATGGACAGACACCGGTTTAATGGATACCACTGAACCCCCTAATAAAGCACTTGATACAGGCTTCAAATTAGCCGCATCAGCAGATACCGTCTACGTTGGCAAACGGGATGGCAAACTCTTTCAGTCGCTTGATGGTGGAAAGAGTTGGAAAAATATTACACCCACCCTTCCGTTTCACTTTACCCGTTTCAAAGAGATAATCTTTGCCGGTTCAACGGTTTACGTCGCAACTGATGCGGGTGTCTTAAGTTCACAAACCGGCGCGCACTGGAGTGTGCTAACTGATAGAATGGGTAAACGGATGATGATAGACAACCTTGCAGCGGAAGGCACTACAGTTTACGGTGCCGGTGATGCAGGGGTCTATCGCTTGGATGCTCAGGGCAAGTGGGATCAGATTTCTCCCAACATTCCAGATAAAATTGTCTCTCTGGTCGTCAGTAACGATAGACTTTACATTGCTACACAACAACGCGGGATATTTCATATCTCGCTTGAAGCGCAGCTGTAAAGTCTATCTTCCAAAACAATTTGCTGGCGAGGTTTCTTGGGGAACACCCTTTTTGCTTGGGGTGTTTTTGATAGGGTATTTCTGCGGATTTCTGCGGATTTCTGCGGATTTCTTCTAAGCAACACCTCGCCTTTTTTCTCACCCAAGATCGCATTCACCCTCCTTCTATAGAAGCGATCTCCCGATCGCGACTCTCCCTTTCCTTGGAATTCAGATAGCTTTTCAGTTAATCGCATTGTAGGATGGATATCCGAATCCTGACTCTTAACTGAAAACCGATAACCAACAACTCATCGGCAATTTCCCAACTATATCTGATTAAAATTCAAATTTTTTATTTTTTTTCAAATGATGCACAATTTTTTCCCGAAAATTGTGTCTTTAATTATAAGAAAGTACGATACACAACAACATTTAAGACTGCAATCGTTCGATGCTCAGATCGAGAGGCATTTCGCAGCTATAGCCGTAAACCGTGAAAGGATGTTGGACGTTAGGTATTTTGATTACACGGGAAAGATCCTCAGCGTGTCGATCCAACAGGGAAACTTGTGAAAACGTGCGGGCGATTAAAAAAGGCAGTCATTGAATTTTCAATACTCACAGTACCAGGAGAAAAGATGGGACACTGCCAGATCCTTGCATGCCTCTTTTTGCTTACATTAATTCCGCTGAGTGCTAAAGCGTTGCCACCGCCATCACCCGCTGGGGGAAATTATTTAGTTCTTGACGGAGTGGATGACTATGCCGTTTTAGATTTTGAAACCTTTGGTTATCTCTTACCGGATGGCACGGACAAATTCACCTTCGAAGCATGGATATATCCCACCACACCGCCTGACAACAAGGACACGGTAGTGACGATACTCTATCAACAGGTGGATATGATCATCGTGAAAGATGGAGATAATTGGGCTAAGGCGCTAAATATTGAGCCTCCGAAGGGGGATCTAATCTTGCTAATGAGTTCCTATATTGAGGGAGGGCTCGGTCGGACAATATCTTTCCCGATCTCGCTTGTGCCGAACCAATGGCAACACATCGCTTATCAGTTAAATGGGAATCAGATAACAATGATCGTCAATGATTTCGTAGCAACAAATCAACACGGGATACCTCTCGGACACGATCGGGATCCTCGTGGTTTGCGTCCAAAGGACTTCGTGCTGGGAGGCTATGGAAAAATAATTGTGCTACCGGGGCGTCCGCCAGCCAAAGCGTTTTTGGATTCCTTCACTGGATATATTGATGAGGTCCGCATCTCTACGGAGGCTCGTTACGATGTCAACAAAAAAGGCTTTATGCCAGACGACAAGTTCAAAAATGACGCAAAGACGGTTGCCTTATGGCATTTTGATGAACCCGGCGGCACCGAGCAATTTTCAGATGCATCGGGCAACGCACATCATCTGGAGGGTAAAAATGGCGCAAAGATTGGAAACGCGCTTGCTGTCAAGCCACAAGGAAAACTCACCACTACATGGGCACAACTTAAGCAACGTGAGTTTGATAAATACTTAAGGTAGACGCATTTCCTCTTAAAGTCCCCCTGATAAGGGGGATTTAGGGGGTGTTTTTGCTGGGGTGTTTCTTGTATTCCTAAAAATCACCTCTTTTTAAGGGAATATATTGCTTTTTCTCCAATTTGCGTCCGTCTCGGAAACCTCTAATATTTTTTTTCAAACTGGCGTTAAGCAATAAAACAATGAATATGGTGAACTTATAAGGAGAAATTACGCGTGAAAACCACACTCTTTTGGATTTTAGTTGCACTTTTGGCGGTATTTACTATTGTGCCAAACACCTTTGCACAAGATTACATAACGTTGGGATTACCCGAAGGTGCTAAAGCACGTCTCGGCAAAGGTAGGATAAATGAAATAAAGTATTCCCCAAACGGTACACGTCTGGCAGTAGTAAGTATTATCGGTATTTGGGTCTACGACGCACAGACAGGCGAAGAACTTGAACTCATCACAGGACATACGGATGCAGTCAACGGCGTAG
>JAPPDN010000355.1 GCA_028824575.1 Candidatus Poribacteria bacterium
GCAATCGCTATTGAATTAGCACGTCAAGGTGCCGACGTACTCATCAACTACAATCAAAATCGTGATGCCGCTGAATCCGTGCAGCAAGCGGTAGAGGCACTCGGCAGAAAAGCGGTTATCATTCAAGCCGACATCAGCGACCTCGATTCACACGAGAGGTTGCTTAACACCGCACACGATGCTTTCGGGAAGGTGGACATCCTCATCAACAATGCCGGTATCACCCGTATCGCTGATATTCTTGAGGAGACACCCGAACAGTTTGACCTGATTGTCAACACCAACCTCAAAGCAACCCACTTCCTCACACAACGCGTCGCGAACTATATGGTCGCAAACGAGATTCGCGGGTGCATCATCTACACACTCTCGATTTCCGATACAGTGGCATCCGACAATCGCACCGCCTACTGTATCTCAAAAGCGGGGTTAGAGATGAGCATGCGTGCATTCGCCGGACGCTTGGCACCACACGGCATTAAAGTGAACGGCATCGCTGCGGGTGTGATTGACACAGACCTCTCGCGCGTCCGTATTCCCGATTATGAAGAGGCAGCGGAAAAAGGCTACATCTTTATGGTCCGCGCGGGCGCGCCTGAAGATGTCGCGCATGCCACGATTTCTGCGATGAAACTTTACGATACGGGGGTCGTTATTCCCGCTGCAGGTGGTGTGACGACACCATTGTTGAATCTTCGGTCTATGGCAGAGTTAAACATGAATAAATCTTAGCGTGGTTGTTAGAACGTCCGTTAGTCTTTCTTTAAATTCCGAGGATTTTTGTGCTATAATAGTTAGTAGGAGCGTTGAGAGTATAGAAGCAGAAAAACATTCTTTTAAGGAGGTAACTATGTCAGAAGATATTAGAATATCCATGTTTGAAGTCGTAGGCAGCCCTTTCTGTGTTGCCTCCGATGATGGGGAGAAGATTCATAAGCACCTTGACGCTGCACTGAGGGCGAATCAAGAGGTTGTACTCTCGTTTCATAATGTTACGGCACTAACAACCCCTTTCCTCACCGCCGCGATCGGTGAATTATATGGAACGTTCAGCGAAGAAAAAATTCGGTCTCTATTGAAAGTGGAAGATATAGCACCAGAGGACCTTGCCTTTCTGGAACGCGTCGTTAGCGGTGTCAAATTATATTTTAAAGACCCCCAAAGATTCAATCAAATATTTCAAGAGGTCTTAGGCGATAACGATGATGAGGTATAAAGCAGACGATATCCGTCACTATAACTTCACCGCACAAGACAAACTGTTTCTGGATGCTAACATCTGGTTATATCTGTATGGTCCGCCGAAACCAAGATCTTATTGGAGACCTATCTACGCAAGCGTCTTTAACCGTATGGTGAGAGCAAAAAGCCGGATCTATATTGATGTGCTTGTCGTCTCCGAATTTATCAACGCTTATGCCAGAATGAAGCAAAAAGTTGTTGCACCACATATTAACACCTTTAAAAATTTTCGCAGCAGTCCATATTTTAAAACAGTTGCCGCAGATATTGCCGATGATGTTGAGTTAGTTCTGAGCCATTGTTCAAAGACAGAAAGCGGCTTCACAGCGTTGCCAATGGATGACCTGCTCGCTGATTATATCAGTGGTGATTTCGACTTCAACGATCAAGTCATAACAGAAATTTGTAAAAACAACGGATTTACCTTAATAACAAACGACAGCGATTTCAAAACTCAGGATATCCCCATCCTTACTGCGAATTCCAATCTTCTATAGTTAGAGACAGAACAACAAGAGACAATCTCAATTGTTCCGCCAAATGTAGCGCAATTTCCCTTAACATCACATCAAACCCATTACATAATCCCAATATCCCGTAATATCGACTTTTTGATTTTGCAGACCATCGTATACGCCGGATCGAAGACGTTACCCATATCGTATTCTACGGCTTGCCCTAACAAGGTGTGCGCGGCACGTTTCTCCAAACCGAGTTCATCCAACCATCGGAGAAGCTCCGTTGTTGCGTGTTGTACCGCCTGATCCAGAGGTCTCGCATTGCCCGCCGCGAGGATATAATCACTGTTTTCGGCACGGGGCCAGTTGATGCTCTTGCCTTTAAGGACTTCAACAGTAAACTGCACATCAAAAGAGATTTCGATGCCGGTCCCGACAATTTCACCGTCACCTTGCACAGCATGTCCATCGCCGAGATGAAAAAGCGCGCCGGGAACGAAAACCGGGAAGTAGACGGTGACACCCTCCTGAAAACCCCGATAATCCATATTGCCGCCGTGCGTAGAGGAGGTCGCTGTTGAAATCGCTTGTCCACGCGGTGGTGCAACACCGAAACACCCGACCATTGGTTCAAGTGGTAGCGTGAGTTTACCCAACTGCGTCTCTGGAGTCATCAACGTCGCTGTCCACTGCTCCACATCCACATGCCACTCAGCAAGACCGCCTTCCGGCATCTCGGATGCTACATAGTGCGGATCTAAAACATTGGGAGCAACGACCATAGCCGTCCTCCCGATTTTTCGGTTTGGAAGGATCCGATCAAAATGGATTGATAACGTATCACCGGGTTCCGCCGATTCAATATAAAAAGGACCTGTCTGTGGATTGCCTCTCTCGGTGACCTGTGTATCTGTGGCATCGTATCCGGCGTTATCCACCGTTGTTGTGAAAACGGTGTCGCCGCTCTCAATATGTAGCACCGGTTCATGCGCGCCGATTGCTGTGTAGTAGACTGTCGGTTCAAAGTGATGTGTCGCCATTTGTAAAGTTCCTCTCCTACTTTTTAAGATGACCGAGGGCGGTTTTGTGAACAGTATACCGCGTTTGAGAGGTCTCGTCAAGATAGGCATTTGGTTTTTAGGTTCCAAAAAACATTTGACATCCCGAAACCTCTGTGCTACACTCTTAAAAATCAAAATCAAATCCAAAAGGATACATCATGAAACAAATCTTTAAACGCACAAGCGGTGCAATTTTAGCGGTCATCGCGCTTTTTACTTTTCTTGCAAACGCCAATGCCGAACACGATTGGACAGACCAAATTGCCGCCTACAAACCGATGGTAGTGAACGTCGAAACCTCCTCGGAGGTCGTCTTTGAAACGGAGGTGAAAGGCACAAATTTTGCTACCGGTTTTGTTGTTGACGCGGAACACGGCATCATCGCCACGAACCGCCATGTCACCGGCAGCAGCCCTTCTTACGTTAAAATTAACTTCCACGACGGTAGTTTTACCGAAGCACGGATTCTTTACTACGATCCGACACACGATTTCGGGTTTTATCAGATTGATCCCGCCGAGGTTGCTTTTGAACTTAAAGCCGTTGAACTCGGTGAATGGGATGCGCTCTCCCTTGGTGATGAACTCCTGCTTATCGGTAACAACGAGAAAGAAGAATATACGATCAAATTCGGCAGAATTACGAACCTTAATGTTAACAAGGGTGACCGGCACTCCAGTTACATTCACACTACATTTGACCGGACAGGTGGCTCAAGCGGAAGTCCGGTGTGGAATACCGCAGGTCAAGTAATCGCGATTCACGCACGCGGCACAGATACTTCCAGTTTTGAACTGCCGATCGATTACCTCCACGATGCGCTTGAGTTGATTCGGAACGAAGTGTCAATCCAACGCGGCGAAATCGGTGTAGATCTGGAACTTGTCTCTATCGGCGAAGCCATCAAACACTTTAATTTTCCCGCAGCGTTGCGAAAAGAGATTGGTCCCTCCAAAGCCGGGACACCCAAGGTTATCCAAATTGAATCCATTGTACCGAGGACAACAGGTGAAGCCGACCTCCGTGCGTCCGATATTATCTATCGTATCAATAACGAACCCATCCAGGACGACCTCTATACCTTTGACGCTATCCTGAAT
>JAPPDN010000864.1 GCA_028824575.1 Candidatus Poribacteria bacterium
CGATATTTGAATGTAAGCAACCGCAGCGACACCTATAACTTCACCCTCGCTATTTAGCAGCGGACTGCCGCTCTGTCCGGGATCGAATGCCTCGTTAATTTCAAAATGTTTGTCCCTATCTCGAATACCGTGAATCGTAACTTGTGTCGCTACACCTTTTTCTCCACGCGGATAGCCGACTGTACAAACAGTATCGCCAATTTGAACAGCATTGCTGTCGCCAAGGGATAGTGGGATTCCTTCACCTGTAACTTTTAAAACGGTGAGATCGTTCGCGATGTCAGACGCTACAACCCCTTCAACTGGGAATTGGGTCTCCGAGCTGACGAGTTCTGCGACGAGGGCGGGTGCGCCTGCGACACCATGAAGATTTGTCACAATTAGGTCTGGATCGACAAAAAAACCGGTCCCCTTTATGGTAACAAACGCATCACGGTTTTCGCCAATATCTTGCCATACCAGACGGACGACAGCATCGGTTAACGCTTTTTCTGCAATTTGTTGTAATCTTTCATCTCTGTTTTCTTGCATAAGAACGCTCCAGACTGACACTTGCAAAAGTTCAGACTTGTTCAACGCTCAAGGTTGCCGATTCGTCGTTGAGTTTTTGGGCAAGCGTGAACGCCTTTCCACTTGGCACGTCTACAACAGCCGTTGTTAGCGTCTCACTGAGGATATACGCCCGATGCGCTTGGAACGCTTCGTCTACAAGCGGTGATGCGTCAGTCAGACTGAGTTTAATCCGATCGGAGACGTTAAAATCGGCATCCTTCCGCATGTTTTGGATCTTGTTGACAAGCTCACGTGCTAAACCTTCAAGTACCAATTCATGCGTCAGTTCCGTTGAGAGTGCGACGAATTTCCGAGCGTCTACCTCTACAAAGAAACCCTCTCGGTTCTGCGTTTGCACGTCGATTTCTGATGGATCGAGGGTATAGGTCTCATCTGCGGCTTCGATTTGTAAACTGCCAGCGGTTTCCAATTCCGCCTTCGTCTGCATTGTGTCTGCTGTGGCGAGTGCCTTCGCGATCGCTTGAACGCCTTTGCCATATTTAGGTCCCAACACCCTGAAGTTCGGTTTGAGCGTGACCTGCGCGAACGCGTCTAAATCCTCTGTGAAGACAATGGTTTTGACGTTAAGTTCATCGTAGACGAGTTCCGATAGACGGTTAACGGTCGCTTTTTCTGCATCGGAGAGTCCACCGATAGTGATCTCAGCAAGCGGTTGACGTGTCTTGATGCCAGAACGGTTGCGTGCCGCGTGTCCCATACTGATAACGTCACGTGTGAAAGCCATATCGGTTTCTAATTGTGCGTCTTTCAACGATGCATCTGCAATCGGGTACTCGGCGAGGTGAACACTCGATGGTGCTTTAACGTCAAGCGAGCATACCAAATTCCGGTAGAGTTCATCTGCCAGAAACGGAACGAAGGGTGCAGCGAGTTTCGCCACGGTTACAAGCACTTCGTAAAGTGTGGCATAAGCCGCTTGCTTATCGGGGCCTGCTTCTGCACCCCAGAAACGATCGCGGGTACGGCGGACATACCAGTTGCTAAGGTCGTCCACAAACGCTTCAATCGCACGTGGTGCGTTCGTGAGTTGATAGTTTTCCATCTCATCGCGTACATCGTCAATAAGCGTATGGAGACGGGACAAAATCCACCTGTCTACAACGGCGCGTTCTTCTACCGACGGTGCATCTTGCAAAACATCAATCTGTTCGAGGTTGGCATACATCACGAAAAAACTATAGACGTTCTGGAGCGTGCCCATGAACTTTTTCAACGCCTCGTCAACGCCGTCGATTTTAAAAGTCCGTTGTGCCCACGGTGCGGATCCGGTGAACATATACCACCGCATTGCATCTGCGCCTTGTTCGTTCAGAATTGTCCACGGATCTACCGTGTTCCCTCGACTCTTGCTCATCTTCTGTCCATCGGCGGCGAGGATGAGTTCGAGACAGAGGCAGTTTTTGTAGGCAGGCTTGTCATAGAGGAGTGTGCCAGTCGCCAAGAGACTATAAAACCACCCGCGCGTCTGATCAATCGCTTCAGAGATGAAATCTGCCGGATATGCCTGTTCAAATAATTCTTTGTTTTCAAAGGGGTAGTGCCATTGCGCCGTGTGTGCGCAGCCGGAGTCGAACCAGCAATCGATTACATCTTGGACACGGTGCATCGTGCCACTGCATTTCTCACAGTCGAGAACAATGTCGTCTACATACGGACGGTGTAACTCAATATCGTCGGGTACATCTGCACCGAGTTCTTTCAATTCAGCAATGCTACTGATACAGTGTTGATGTCCGCAATCATCGCATACCCAGACCGGCAGTGGCGTGCCCCAATACCGTTCACGACTCAAACCCCAGCCGATGTTATTTTCCAACCAGTTCCCGAAACGTCCGTCCTCGATATGTTCCGGGTACCAATTAATTTCCTGATTGTGCTGGAGCATCTGGTCACGGATGGTGGTCGTGCGGATAAACCACGATTCGCGCGCGTAATAGAGCAGCGGATTATCGCATCGCCAACAGAACGGGTATTGGTGTGTATATTCAGCGGCTTTGAACAACAAGCCACGTCCATCCAAGTTTTCGATGATTTTCGGATCCGCGTCCTTAACGTATTCACCCGCCCACGGTTCTTTAACCTCTGGAACAAACTTACCATCGGGCCCTACCAATTGTACCAACGGGAGGTTGTGTTGTTGTCCGATGTCGTAGTCATCTTGCCCAAAAGCTGGAGCAATGTGGACCAAGCCGCTTCCCTCTGTCGTTGTTACAAAGTCTCCAGTGACGATGTAATGAGACCTTTCTGGATGTTCCTCACTATCAAAGAGTGGCTCATAGTCCCAATCTTGGAGATCCTTACCCTTATAGTTTTCCACGATTTGCGGAAGTTCATCTCCGAATAGGCTTGGTAGGCATTCCTTCGCGAGGATGAGGTGTTGCCCGTTAGGCTCTTCAACAGCGACGTAATCGTAATCCTCGCCGACAGCGACAGCGACGTTAGAGGGTAAGGTCCACGGGGTCGTTGTCCAGACGAGGAGATAGGTATTTTCTGTGTTTTTCAACCGGAACCGAACAAAGATAGACGGATCGGCGACCTCTTGGTAACCGAGCGCGACTTCATGACTTGCCAAGGTCGTGCCACACCGATAGCAGTAGGGCTGCACTTTATGTCCTTGATACAATAGTTCTTTATCCCATGCTTGTCGCAGCACCCACCAGACGCTTTCAATGTAGTCGTTTGACAGTGTGATATAGGCATCGTCTAAGTTGACCCAGAATCCGATGCGCTCTGTCATCCGTCGCCAATCCTGCTCGTATTGGAACACGTTCTCCTTACACTTTTCGATAAAATTCTGAACGCCGTAAGCCTCCAATTCTGCCTTATTTGTGATATTGAGTTGCTTTTCGACCTGATATTCGACGGGGAGTCCGTGGGTGTCCCAACCTGCTTTACGGAGGACGTGATGTCCCGTCATCGTCTTATACCGGCAGACAGCATCTTTCATGATGCGCGCAAGGACGTGATGCACACCCGGCGGCGCATTCGCAAACGGCGGTCCCTCTAAAAAGATGAAGGGCGGCGCGTCCTTGTACATCTCCATACTTTTTTCAAAGATGTCGTTTTCACGCCAGAACGCTAAGGTCTGTTTCTCTTTCTCTGCAAACGTAAATTGGGGTGATACCTCTTCAAACATGGGGAAATTCCTCGTTTAATGGTTGTCAGTTATCAGTACGGTTTTTCTGCGAAAAACCTTTCAGTTGTCAGTTATCGGAGTAATGGTTATCAGTTATCGGTTAAGAACCTGTGTCGGGGATATTTTCTGTTCCTACTACAAATCCCCTCTT
>JAPPDN010000675.1 GCA_028824575.1 Candidatus Poribacteria bacterium
AGCAAAAATAAAAGCGTATAAGTTATATATCGCATGTGGTTCTCCTGTTATCGAATAATAGCAAATCTACCGATTTTGTTGCCGACAACTGTGTCACTCTCGTCGCGAGCTTCAACATGATAGATATAGATGCCGCTCGCGAGTGCTTGATTGTAGCGATTGAGGAGTTCAAAGGATGCTGTCCCACCCTTGTCGCCTTGTGACGAACGGTCATCCGGACTGTAAAGTTCAGTACTTTCGTGTTCGATTGTCCAAACTAACTCACCGGCTAACGTGTAAATCCGAATGGTACAGTGTGGTGGTAGGTGCGTGAAAAAGATCTTGTCCGTTCCTTCCGAGAGTACTGCCCTATTCGTGACGAAATAAGGGTTTGGCACGACGCGGATTTTTCCGAGATCGGCTTCAATGTTTGCAGCGTCCAGTGTCTCTTCTTTTGTTGTCAGAAGGAATTCGTCGCCATCCCGTGGTGCGCTGATACCCCCCATCTCAACAGTGAAGACATCACCAGCGGAAATCTCCTGATTCGGATCTCTGATATAGACGTATCCGCCTCGGATGTAAATTCGGAAGAAATCGGGTGTATCCGCACGGACGTATTCATCACGCCAACCTGAGCCTGTCAGAATCGCGTATCCCTCGGCACGTTGGTCGCTGAACTGAATTTCTTCACCCGTGTCTTCGTCTACCACCTTGACGTGTGTATCATCAGTAAACGTGATTGAATATGTATGCGGACGGTAATACGTTGACCACCAGACGTTGGGCCATGTATTCTCACCAAAGCCGGGGGATTGAATGTCCACCGACCAATCTGTCACTGTACCTGCTGTCAGTTTAACGTCGTTGATCGGATTTTCCATTGGCGTTCCATAGGACACATCAACCCCTGTTATCTTCAGAACGATGCCATCAAACATCGGGGAAAGAACTTCAACGGCTTCTTGATGCCCGGGGTCATACCAGTCAAAGGATTGTTGCTCGACGACGGTTTGGTTTGTCGTTGTGTTAACAATCTCATAAGAGGGGGGTTGATAACCGGGCCCGGTGATATATGCCAACGCATCTATCTGTTTTGCACCGGACCAGACGATTTTATATTGGTGTCCTGTGACCTTGTTGGGGGCAAGCACCATCGGTTCAACGGTAACGCTTCCGTGTCCGTGTTGTTCTATATCAGCGGTCGGTTCACGGTATCCAGCCGCTTGTGCACGTGGCACGACATGTACCATCGTCTCAATCTGACTGCTCTCCATCGCAACCAGCCCGGCTTTCGGGTTGCCTGTGTCGTAAGAAGTGACGGCGTAGGTGTATTCGAGTCCGTTGGTGAGTCCTTCGTCGGTATAAAAACTCTTGATGCCTGCATCTTCACCGAGTGCTTGTGAAGGTGTGGAAACAACCCGGAAGATGTCGCCAGCGACAGGTGGTCCTGAGGGACCGTCGGAAATCTGTACATAGAGTCCACCGAAATAGATAGTCGCACCGGAACGATAGGTTCCATCTGGGTAGGGGGCACCAGTATCAGGGTCAAGAACAACGTACCCGCCTCCATCTTCAAAGGTCGGATTATATGGCATCACCTCCCAAAGTGTTGTGTTGACGACTTCAAAACTGGTGCTGGAGTTGAATTTGATCATATAGACGGCACTTTTGAAGAAACTCGCGAAGAAGGGTTCATCGCCCATGCTTTCAATGACCGCATCTGACTGCTTACCGACGTGCGACACTGTAAAGAAGTTACCGGTCGCGCTCGGTTTGTCGAACTCCATCAGCATTGTCCAGTCTTCAACAGGATTGCCAGTGGATTCGTCGTAAGCAACATCGCGTCTGTAGACCCGATACCCTTCAAAGATTTTTTCTGGATCGGTCACGTCAACATATTCTTCGATATTTTTACTGACCCCTGCATCAACCCAACGTCCCTCACTTTCCCAGACGAGGGTTACCTGTCCATCAGCAGGGTAAGCCGTTACCAACGGAGAGGGTGGTGGTGCTGGAGCGACGTAGTCGTCATCATATAGTTTTTGTGCCCAATCTGCGGATGCTTGTAAACCGGCGAGCCCTTCACCGATCGCGACTGCGATAATAATGTTGAACGAATCTCCGGGTGCAAGTGATTCAATGGGTCCATAAGACTGGACGAAGCGTTGATCGTCGTAGTTTGCAGGGAGCGGTTCGACCCCCGGCGTACTAATTAACGCGTATATCTCCGCGTCGGTTGATGGATCTGTGGATATGGTAATCCGTTTGTGTGCCGTGAAAGGGATTTTTGCGGCAGCATCCTCTGGATTATCGCCTATATACGCATCCAATACGCGTAAGCCGATGTATCCCGGTCCGGAGGCGTTGGAGTATCCGTAAGAGAGATAACGGTTCGGATGGTCCACAGGGTTGAGCGCGTCCGGTGTCTGGTCGAGTGCAACGAAGTCATCGGCGGAGTAACTCGCCGTCCCTGTTTCGTTACTGGAGACATCTACATCGTAACGGAACGCCATAAACACGTCTTCAAGCGTGTCGTTGCCGACATTTTTGACGTTGTACTCAAGGATAAAAAAGTCGTAGAGCGGTGCGTAACTCCATTGGAACCCGTTGACTTCAAGTTCTAATCCGAGAATCAAGCCTTTGTTTGCATCGGGGTTCATGTCAGAGCATCTGAACATGATGGCTTGGCTCGTGGGTGTCTCTTTTGTTGTCGTTCCGGGTTTATTTGAGATGACTTCCGGCGCGTCGTCAGTGGGCCAGATTTCACTTTGTCTACCATCTGCCTCAGAAACGCCGACCTCGCCGCCTTTTTTCGCACCGATCCAGATGTCGCCTTCAAAGATATAGGAGTCGTTTGTTCCTGCGGGCCACCAGCCTGAAGGGTTTGCAGTCGGATTACTCGGATATCCGACGACTCCGGTATTAAAAATAGCAGACGATAGGTTACCTACGTCAAGTGCTTTCCAATCCACTTGTGCACTGACCGGTAATGTGGCGAGTGCTAAAATTGTGGATAGGAATAGTGTATATCGTAATAATTTCATAAATTGCTCCTATGAATATATATGATTATTATTCGTGAACTTCCGTAATTTCAAAAACCTGATACCGTTGTGTTTTTCCGTTTCCGACATCTATTTCACCTTCAATAAACAGGGGATAATCATACGCTGTATCTTTTACGGAGAAGAGGTACGGAATCGCACCTGCTTCACGTGCTGTTTTGGCTTGCGCCTTGAAATCGCGTGGTGTTTTCATGTGCACATTGTAAATCTGATATGTTGACCGGTCAGCATAATACATCAGATCGAAATGCGCGCCGACGCGTTCGTCGTCAAGAAAAAAGCATGCATTTTCTGGCATCTCACGTTGTAGACGTGGTCCACTCTTTTCATATAGCGGAATCTGACTGTTCCGCTCTGTGACCTTGTATGCTGCATCCACATAGCCTCTTGCATAAAACAAAGCAATCGCCAGTGCGACTATCCGCAGTCCAAGCCATAGCCATTTTTGCCAGCTATACCGGCGAACCAGCATATATATGCCAGCAAAAACAGCGAGCAGTACGCTGAATCCGATGAGTTGTTCAACAATCCAGAAATTCGTCTCAATAAAGGGCGCGATTTTTTTCAGGCCATCGAACTGGTCCCGACCTTTAACTAATGAGCGTCCACCAGAGATGATTGTAATCACAAGCATCCCAGCACACCAAATTGCGGTGTAAATCCAGTCTCGCCGTTGCCATGCGCGACTGATAATTGCCGCCAAGCAGATGAGCAACGGTGACACGGCGATCATTGTTGCTGATGGCGTTTTTGTTTTGTCGTATTGGGCGATGATATAGTCTTTGTCGCTGATGCTCGGCGGCATCCAGGA
>JAPPDN010000778.1 GCA_028824575.1 Candidatus Poribacteria bacterium
GGATGTTGGACTGATAGAACTCGAAGATGCTGAGACTGGAGAGACGATGATCGTTGATACACGTTCCGAAGAAGCGCGGCAGTTATACACAGAACTGAATCAGCGTGCTGATACGGAACGTCGGCAGATTTTCCGCACAAATCAGGTTGATGCTATTGACATCAGAACAGATGAATCGTATGTGAAACCCCTCATCCGATTTTTCCGTCAACGTGCTGCCCGAAATTAGAGTTTTTGTAGGATTATGAGTAGATTAGCGGTAAAAAATTTAACGCAAACCTTTGTTGAAAAAGACTCCGAATTGCCGGTGCTGGACGATTTGAACTTCTCTATTGATGACGGAGAGTTTGTCGCCTTGTTGGGTCCCTCCGGCTGTGGCAAGAGTACGCTTTTTAATATTATCTCCGGGCTGCTCGCACCAGATACCGGGGAAGTTCATCTCAATGGCAGACGCATCAACGGCAACACCGGAGATTTCGCCTATATGCAACAGAAGGATCTCCTCTTACCGTGGCGGACGGTACTCAGGAACGTACTCATCGGTCCAGAGATTCAGGGAGAACCGCTTGACACAGCGAAAACAGAGGCAAAACAGCGTCTGACACAGCTCGGATTGAGCGGCTTTGAAAACAGTTATCCGATGCAACTGTCGGGCGGGATGCGACAACGCGTCGCGCTCGTCCGAACACTCCTTTTTCGGAAAGAACTCTTACTCTTAGATGAACCTTTCGGTGCCTTGGATGCAATGACACGCACCGTCATGCAGTCGATTCTGCTTGATATCTGGGCAGAAGCACGACAGACCGTGTTGCTTATCACCCACGATATTGAGGAAGCACTTCTACTTGCTGATAAAATCTATGTTTTGACAGCCAGACCCGCAACACTAAAAGCAGAGGTTCCTATCCCTTTGCCTCGTCCACGTAACGTCACGGATACTTCCCTCATTCGCCTGAAAAGTGAACTTTTAGCGTTATTGCAAGTCGAGATGTCGAAGGTGTTCGGAACGGATTCGCACGATTCCGCTTTCCCCCAGGCCCGGTAGGTGCGGTTTGTAACCGGGGTCCTCGCCCGTTACTGGGAAGGGACACCCGACTACCCCAAGAAATGACCGAATTAATTTTTGAATCTTCATTAACCCCGAATTTTTCGTTATTCTGCGTCTGAATCCTTTAGCAATGTCCGCCAAAATGAACGTGATGGACGGTTCATGTTATCGAACATCTCGTAATTTTCTTTCTCACAAAATTCGTAAAGTGCTTCAGTAAGAGGGATTTCAAACCCAGATGCTTCTGCTGCTGCGAGGAAATAGGGCAATTCCGGGTATTTCACAACGAGCTTCTGCCCGTCTCCGTCAATGATGCGTTTAGCGATTCCATCAAACTGTCCGCGCCAACCATCACCCATACCCACCGCTTCACGAATTGCGTCTGGATCCACGCCTGCACAAACGCCAAACGCCATCGCTTCCATGTATGCTGCAGCACCGAGTCCCATCGCCAATTGGTTCACACCCTTGACAATCTGCCCGGAACCGCTCGATCCACAATAGACCACGTATTTCGGTTCCCCAAGTACCTCCAAGATCGGACGGCATTCTTTGACAACTGCAGCCTCACCGCCGACAAAAATACGGAGCGTCCCTGTTTCGGATCCGTGGGGTCCACCGCTCACAGGCGCGTCTATCAGTGTAGCACCTTTTTCCGCGAATGCTGTCGCCAGTTCCCGCGTCTTCTCGACTTCCGTTGTTCCAAGATCAATAAAAACATGACCCTCACGAGCATTAGGGATAAGGTGTTGTTCAGCAACGCTGCAAAAAACATCGGAGGAACGTAAACTGGTCATGATGACATCGCTATTTTTGACGACTTCGGCAGTATCCTGACCGGCTGTCGCGCCTGTGGTAGCGAGGGCTGTACATTTTGCAGCGTCAATATCATATCCAATGAGTGGATATCCGGCGTTATGAAGGTTCTTCGCCATCCTGCCACCCATATTGCCGAGTCCAATAAAACCGATTGTGCGGAACTGTTGAGATTCCATAATTTTCCTTCGATTCCGTTGACTGTATCATCCTATAGTTGGCATCATTATCCATGCATCCAAACTGTTTAGAATTGCTTCACCACCGTTGGTGAAAATTGAGACACCAAGGCTATCCGCGCGCGTCGGATAGATACGCTGCGTTAAGCATAACCGACTGTTGGCAAAAACTTCCAGCACCGAACGATCTAAGAAGATGTGAAGTTTCAGAGATTCCCCTTCAGCCAGTTTGAACGGGGCTTCCTGCGAACTCGTCCAACGTTCTCCACCATCTTCGTCTTGTTGTGTGAGGCGCGGATACTTTACGCCGTCGTCTAAAGTCGATTTCGTGAGATCAATTGTGAGCGTCTCGGTGGTCAATGAACAAACAATAGTCGTTTCCTCTTCTCCATCAGGCGATCTACGCACCTTCACACCAAATTCTGTTGCCGCTTGTGGATTCATCTCTACTTTCAGTTCAAGACAATCGCCGCTCACTACCCTAATATTGAATTCGGTATCTGCCTTAATCTGGGTTGCTTCTTGGTGATAGGGATTGATGCGGAGTTTTTCGAGCTCTGAAGCGGGTTCAATACAGAGACTTCCATCTTCATTTAACGATAGCAATCGCGGTAGCGTCATCACGGAAGCCCAACCGTATTTTTCCCAAGGGCGTGCTTCGCGAATCCAACCGAAGAAGATACGTCGTCCTTGATCGTCAAGGAGCGTTTCGGGGCCAGAGAGCTGCCCACCTTGCCAATTCATACGTCCGTGTGCTTCAGGATAGAACTGCTCGTCCTTATAATCTCCCAAGTAGTAATGCGCCATACCGTAAGGACGATGCCCGTGCATCAGGAGCATGTATTTATCGCCGAGTGGAAAAAAGTCAGGACAGGCACAGTCCTCAACCGCATCGGTCCAGCGACGTGAAGATTTGTAAAACGGACCGCGATATTCCCAGTGAATACAGTCGCCTGAACGGAAAAGGCTGGTCGCATCGCCTTCATATCCTGCCCGGCTGTTTTTGTTACCTATGAGGGCATAATAGGTGCCGTTTTCGTACCATGCACACGGATCAAAGACGTGATATTCTCGCGGTTCGTCTGGTATCGGAATAACTGGGTTTTCAGGTGAAGGTGTCCAATGAATCAAATCGTTATCGCCGCTGGTTGCGATACAGGTACCCTGATTCGGCACATGATAAATTAGCGTTGGAACTGGCGCGTTTTCAATGGCATCTCCGCTGTATATGCCACGTGGCATTGATCCATCAGTGAGAGGCTTTATTGCCGGTGGATGGTGTATCCAATGCACCAAATCGCAGCTGGAGGAGTGATCGAGGACTGGCAGCCATTCATCTGCGTTTGGGTTCGGCATCCGTCCAAGATAGAAGACGTGGTATCGTCCATTCCAAAAGATGGTACAGTTCGCGTCATTGAAAAACCCTTCAGGTGGAAGCAGGTGATAGCGTGGACGGTGCAAGTCCGTTGAGAGATACTCTCGTAATTCGCGTGCGTTTCCGATATGTTCATGGAGGTTTTCGATCGTGGTTGCTGGATCCATTGGCTGTGAATTCTCCTCGTATTCTTCGCTGTTCCAAAAGTAACATACAAGATGAGAGTATAATAACACGTTGGAAGAGAAGTGACAAGCGAAATCTAAACGTTCCAAACTTGTTTTGATACATCTGCAGTGAAGTTTTCCTTGCGGTTTTTTATACCGTTTGCTATACTGCGCATAATTGGTTTCGGGGCACTCAGTTGAGTGAATTGCCCCGTTTCTGCTGAACGCTTTCCCAACCCGATGCATTCTACCGGAGGGTTTAGAAG
>JAPPDN010000190.1 GCA_028824575.1 Candidatus Poribacteria bacterium
TTCATGGATATTCTTCTCTGTTTTGTGTATGTCAGTTGTGATGAACTGAATTTTCTGTGCCATCACCTTAGAATGTTCATCAATCCGTTTGTTTTCCCATTCCGATAGCTGCATCTTCTCCAGCCACTGCTCAATTTCACTAAGAGCCTGCTGCTTGTATAAGCCTTTCAATTCGGCAATGAAAAGGATGACATCGCGCACCTTCATTTTCCGGTACAAGCCGCGTTCCTCCGGCAAATACCCAATCTGATCCAAAAAATCTTGGACCTGCCGATTGCCACTGAACGTAATGCTGCCTGCATCTGGTGCGATAATGTCCATTATCATGCGGAGCGTGGTTGTTTTTCCGGCACCGTTGGGCCCCAGAAGTCCGTATATGCTTCCCTTTTCAATACTAAAGGAGATATCCGATACGGCTGTGAAATCACCAAACCGTTTATGAACATTTTCGAGTTGAAGTAGGTTCATCTTTTTTATCTCAAAGCTTCGTGAAAGCGTACCAACACGTGCAGTATTTTCCATATTTTTGATCCCTAAACCCCCAAGAATTGGGGGACTTTAAGAAACCGTGTGTAAGTCCTAAGAGTGTTTGTAAACCCAAACCTCTTCTGACAGAGCGTACCTATAAAATACTTATTCAACGATGGCAATTTCAAGTTGATTGAGCGTTTGGAGAACGTCTTCAGCGAATTCCAACAGAGTATCTGATTCCAAGGTACTTCCGTCAAGTTGAATATGATTCGCATCAGCGATGGTCTGGCCCCATGTTGGATCCATCTGTACCCACCTGCCGACGTAGACTTCAGCCCAGAAGTGGTAGTAAAAGGCATCCTTTCCAAAAGCGATACCGGAGCAGATGCGTGCCGGAATGCCAGCAGCCCGTGCTAAAGCAATAAAAAGCACAGTGTGTTCTGTGCAATCCCCGGAGAGCGATTCCAGGGCAGTTAAGGACGAGCCGAAACCGCCACTCATTTTTTTCTCCGTAATGGCTGTATGAACCCATTGGCATAATTTTTCTGCCGCACGCCACGAATTAACTTCCCCATCTAATATTTCCTCGGTTTTCGCACGAATCGCTGGCGCGTCGGTTTGAATATAAGCACTCGCGCCAAGATATTTACCTTCAGCATCCTGAACCGGTAAATCCGAGCAATCCTCTGCTGCAACTGTTGGTACCTGAATCGAAAGTCTACCTGCTCGCTCACTGTTTACTTCCAATTTTTGACGGGAATTAGACATAATAGTATCAGTGATACTTCCTGATGTCAATTTTACGTCAGCTTCAAAGTTTCTTGCGTTTCGCGTAGGGTGTTTGCCGGAGGGAAGAATACGCGTTTTTAAAGCGATCTCAACCTCTTCCGTATCGCCAAGGGCGGCCTCCTTATCGGTTTTTGTTGTTACCATAGAGACACCCATCATCGGTGTCTGGGTTCGGTAACTTACGCCATCAGTATCAAGCCAGACCTTCGTGGTAAGTCTATTCATCATGTCCATCGTCTGACGTAAGACATAGACCTGTTTTCCCTCTGACTGATAGGTTAAGGTGTCTTGCGCTTCAACCTCAATCTCTGTTTTCACCGGCTTTAAGAGGTCAAAGCTGAAAACGTGGAAGTTCCGCTTGTCGCCTATTTTAAGACCCTGTTGAACAAGCGATTCCACACCTGTAAGTTCAGAAATTGTATCTGGTGGCACGGGAACCTCTGATTCAGTCGTCTCACCGTTGAGCGTTGTTTTAATGTGTGCCACACCATCTATGATGCGTCCCTCCACCTGTTTTAAGCCAGATTCATTGGAGATGAAAAGAAAGTGGCGCGGCATTAAATCGGAACCTATATACTCAACGTAGGTCCTTTCAATTGTTACATCGCTCCCGAGTCCTTTAAGATTTATAACCACATTAATTTTGCTCCGATTCACCTCTTCCCCTTCGTACTCGGTTTTTTCATTGGATATGTACATGTAACCGATCTTAGTATTCATCAAGGTGAGGTTGTACCAGTGTTCTTGCGGATTTTGTGGTATGTTTTCAGGCACATCTTCTCTGTCCACCTGCGCGGCAGCAAATAAGACCTCATCAGGTCGCTGACCGGCACCATCATTTTTACTCGACACGGCGGGGTTTCCGAGCTGCGTTCGGACATCGGGTTTCGATTCAATATCTAACACGATTGGCGTTTCAATAATATCAATCGTCATTTCTGAGGTCGCATCAAAACTGTACGGTTTTTGGAAGCGGGATAAGTATTGCGTCCCGACCCCTAACATCAAGAAAATAACTGCTAACGTAGAAACACCGACTGCCCACGGAATTAACGGTTTGCTACCAGACGGTGCAACCGGTTTCAAACGCGCGATTTCTTGCATAATGTTCTCAGTGAGATTAGGCGTGATTTGGAAATTGCCTAAAGCCTCTCGAATCATCGGTTCCTCCTTTTTTAAGCGGCGACGTGCACGGTAGAGACGATTCCGAATCGCCGCCTCCGATACACCTAAAAACTTGCTTATCTCTTCGTACGTCATTCCCCCAAGGTAATAGAGCGTGATGACAGTCCGGTCACTCTCTTGTAACTTCGCAAGCAACTTCTTAACGACTTCGTGTTGTGTTTCAACCGACATCCGCTCGTTCTCCTCAATGACATAGCCAGAATACGTCGCTTCTTCTAACTGTGCGCTGCTCGTGTCTTCCAACGCCTGCGTCCACGCCCGATCTTTACGGAGCCACGCCTTACACTGATTCGCGGTTATAACATAAAGCCAACTCCCAAAACGCTGCGGTTTCTTTAATGTTGAGAGTCTCTGATACGCTTTCAAGAACGTATCCTGTGTAATATCCTCGGCGATATGGAAATCTCCGATCTTCCGCCATGCCAGCGCATGGACGGATCTCTGATATTTTTTTACGAGCACGGAGAACGCAGTATCATCGCCATCAAGCACGCGTTGGATGAGTGCAGCATCGTTGTTTTTCATCGGACACCTCTGAAAAGGGAATGTTCATCATTTCACATCAATATATAGTGACGCGACGAGCGGAAAAATAATCTCACAATTCTGCAAAAGGTAGGAACCAATTCATGTAAATCGGGTTGAGGTTCTATTCTACCGATAATGATAGGACTTGCGCACTTCCCTCAATTATTATACCATAATCTCACTAAACTTCAGAGGGGTGTGTAAAGTTTTTGTAGGACGGATTTTCAACCCCAACTCTGAAATTCTTCCGTGTAGGAGCAATCTCTTGGTCGCGATGCTCCCTCTAAAATTGACAAAAATCGTAAGCTGAATGGTGCCGCGTGCAAAATCAAAAAAATTGACACAGATGAGAATGTATGGTATAAGAGATAAAACGCTGCTTGTGTGCTTCGTGGAAAGCGAGTCTTTGTCGGAAACCTACATCTTTACGCGTCGGTAGGGGAGACATCACGATAAAGAGGTATTCAAATGACGTATCAACCACTTGCTGAGGTCCGAAAAACGCTCCGTGTAAAATGGTACCGGAGCAAAGTAGACCACACAACCTTACAGAATCTATCAAAACGAAGCGACTTGCCAGGCTGGTTTCAAGCAGGCGGGCATCTCGCCCTCTGGCTATTGACGGGTAGCGCGGTCTATTTTTTTTGGTCGCAAGCAATGTGGTTCGGCTTTTTCATTGTTTTATTTATGCATGGCACCGTCGCCAGTTTTTTCAAAGGGACAGCGAATCACGAATTAGGACACGGCACCGTATTTCGTACCAAGTGGCTAAACAAATTTTTTCTGTACCTATTTAGCCTCATAAGTTGGTGGGACCATTTTGACTACGCCAGTAGCCATACCTATCATCATCGCTACACCTTATACCCTGAAG
>JAPPDN010000801.1 GCA_028824575.1 Candidatus Poribacteria bacterium
GGAATCTTCAAATCCTGATCACCGAACTGGAAGAGCGAAGTATCTGTACCAACGTCCTTCACAATGCGAATCTCGCGGTTCTTCAAGTTCTGTTCGCTATCAGATTTGTTGCGAAGTTCAAACCATTCGTATTTACCAGATGATCTGTTAGAAACTTCGTTGAAGATGACCGGACCGACACTGAAAGAGGTTGTACCAACAACGGTTGCTGTCTTACGTTCTATGGCACCGGGTGTGCCTTTATGACCACTAAGATAGTAGTCCGTTGATGTTGACCACCTATTCTTGTTGTGACCGTCACGGTCATTCTGTCCACCACGATCATTTCTGTAGAAGGAGACGAAGTCAACATCCCTGGTTTCCATGTCACCGTCATCAAACCCGTTTTGCCCGAGGTCAAATGCCCAACCTGCACCGACTTGGTTACTGAGACGGTCTAACCGGACATCATCACTACCAGCATCAGGAGCAGGACGCCCTTGCGTGGCACTCAACGTGACAGTTATTGGAACAGGAAGTTTGTTATAGAGTTCAATCCACTGGTGAGCGGTATACCCCATTTCTCCGACTTCAGCCGTATTGACCGCTGCCATAACTTCAGTGATCAGCGCATCACGTTTTTTGGCTGCTTCCGCTGCAGTAGTACCACCGTCATTATCGCGATCCAACATTGTTGCCTTAGGGGTTGTCAACAACAGCGTCGCGCCTCGGAATAAGTAGTCTTCCAAATTCGGCATAGTTGGCCAAGCCATGATGGTTGTAGGCGAACTCATTTCATCAGGGTTAGCTGGAATCGCAGACATTGGAAGTCCCATAGGCGACATCGTCCGTGCGACAATAACATAACTTTTCGCTGGAATCGTGACCATGACATCAGCAGCTGGTGCATCCATCTCGGTAACCGTGTAGGCGAGCGTTTGCGTACCAGAAGTTCCCCAACTCAGCATAATGCTTACAGCACCTGCTGTTTGAGTAGCAGGAATCGTGAGCGTACGCATTGTACCGGTACCTGTGATAGTACCGACAGACGTTGTTACAACACCCGGATCGGTGCCAAATACAAGAGCAATCGTGCCGCCTTGCATAACACTACCACCGGTAGCTGGCGTTGCTGAAGTGAAAGTCGCAGTCATATCCACCATAGTCATCGATTTCGCTGCCAACGTAACAGTGCCTACCGGAAACGTGGCTTCATTGCCAGCCATATCACTAACTGTTGCGAGGACTGTGACTATAGTGCCCGCCTCTATATCAACATTTGCCGTTGAAACCGTGGCGGCGAACTGATTCGCTATAAGAGTTCTGCCAATATTGCTAAAGGATAAGATGTGCGGACTCTGATTATCCTCAAGCATAATGCTTGAAGCTCTTATGCCACTACTACCACTAGTACCAGCAGCGGCAGCATCTATGATCGTGAAGATAAAATCAAAATTTCCAGGTCCCCACTGACCACTATCAGGCGGTGCCGGTTTCCTGTTATTCACAGGAATTGTATCTGGACCGTCAGTCGCAGCATTAGTAGCTGCATCTCTTGCTGGTACTAAAGTATCATAGACAACCGACGCTGTAGCGTCAGCAGCCTGATCTGGTGCTTGGAATGGGAAACCAGCTGCAGTTATGATCACAGTAACCGGAGTGTCAGTAGGATTAATAGCCACAGTATACGTACCATCACTATTATCAGTGAAACTCAGAATACCACCGTTAGTTACAGTTAAATCACCCTGGACGAGGCTATCCGAAGGACCTATTTCAGGGACTGCTGGCGGACCTGTCATTGCAGCTGCTGGATCTTCAAACGTAATGACAGCGTTGAAGAACTTATTTGTCGCTTCGGGTGCGGTAATGCTCTTCAATTTCGGCTGAGCGATGCTTGTTGCCATCAGATCCCGCGCATTTTTGAAAGTGGTTCTGCGGCCACCTGCAAACGTTACAGTTACATCGTCACCAGCATTAGAAGGTGTTACATTAAACTTAAACGCAGTCGCAGTAGCATCACCTACCGTAACCGTAACCGTAGGATCGGTGCCGGTATAGTAACCAGTAGCAGTTCCCCCCGCTGCTGTAGCAGCAGGAATTGTAACAGTAGCCGCGGGTGCTGCAGCATACGTAAGAGTGGCGTTCCACCCTTCGTCATTAGCAGTTCCGTCACCATTCACGTCTGCGGTCCACGTCGCACTCAGAGTCGGTTCTGCCATTGCTGGCATCGCTGCGAATGCGAAAATTAGAATTAAACTTGCTAAGGAAAATGTCAATCGATTTGACATAGGTTATTTTCCTCCAAAAAGTAAATAGAAAAAAATAGTGTTAAGTCTGTATCAGTTTCCAGTTGATAGTTTCCAGTTGCCAGAGAAGAGGACTCTTTACTGGTGACTGTTAACTGGTTACTTTAAAGACTTCCATTCAACAATCGAATGGATTCAGGGAAATAAACCCATTCTTACAAAATAAACTAACCTTTTTTGCGTGGGCACAGAATCCGCAACCCGCGCTTTTGGGTCATTAGTGCTTAAATTACGAAGGCGTTGCACTTTCGAGGCTTAAGGCTTGCTGTTTGTATGCATCAATGAGTTCCGCCTCGAATTCCTGCCAGACCTCCGACTTCCGCCAATTCGATACAGTTGTTTCAGTGAAACCGAGTGTGCTGGCAATTTCGCGGTTGCTTTTACCATCGAACGACATCTGGCAGGCAATCAGTACCTGTTTCGTACTTACTTTCTTCGGCATGCGAAATTCCCCCGTTCGTCAAATTAGCGTCTCTAACGACCACTAATCCTCAACTCGAGCTGCCACTTACACTTAAACGAAACAACCCGAATTATTTCAGATATACATTAAGACGTTTTATTTTTTTGTAAGTTACAAAAATCTTGCCTTAATATGCTAATATTATACATCAGATATATAATTAAGTCAAATTTTTTTGTGTTTTTTTGATAAAAATTGATTATACCCCAATTTTCTACCAATGAAAAACCCGTTTTTCGCAGTTCCAACACAAAAATGCCAACCACTGGACACCGGATCCTAAACGCTAAATCGGTATATTAAGACAATCTATTCTATTTAATTGGTAATTAAATATGTTTTTGTCTTAATACGGTAATATTATACAAAATATGTATAATTAAGTCAAGTTTTTATTTATTTTTTTTGATAAAAATTGGTTATATCGCAATTTTCTACCAATAAAAACCTGTTTTTTGCGGTACCGACACTCAGGAGTGTCAACCACTGGTCATCGATCCCGCTACCGTAAAACTATGTTTAAGACAATCTATTCTATTTAATTTATAATTAAACCAAATTTTTGTCTTTATACATAATATTATACAAGGTATATATAATTAAGTCAAATTTTTTTTGGTAAGCGTTGGTTATACCCTATTTTTTGCCAATAAAAACCAGTTTACGCTGTACGAACAGAAAGCATGTCAACGGCTGGATACCAATCCCGCGAATTCATTCGCGAGTTTTGGGGCACCTCCGGCCCGGTAGGTTCGGTTTTGCGACTGCACCATAGGTGTCGATTTAGCGATTTTTGGCAGCGTTTTAGCAACTGTGGATATAAACATGCCGCCCTTACAGGGCTTGGATCCTTGCTCGAAAACGCTGCTATAAACATAACGTCCCTACGGGACTAAAGAGGGTTTTGAAGACTTCAAGGTTTTCGCGTAGGAGCCGGTTCGGTTAGGAAACCGAACCTACCAGGCCTGGGGTCGAGGCGGTTATTTTTCTAAAATTGACACCTATGGTTCGGTTGTGCGACTGCACCATAGGTGTCGATTTAGGGATTTTCAATGGTTTCCTCGTGAAGTCCCGTAGGTTGGGTAGAACGGTG
>JAPPDN010000521.1 GCA_028824575.1 Candidatus Poribacteria bacterium
CCTTTCGCGCCTGCATCCCGCGACCAGAATTTGATGGTTACCCAATTATCGTCGCTCGGACTTTTCACGACAAGTCCATTAACGCCAGAACTGGTGTCCCATTTGGCGAAGAAGTGGGTTTCGACATCAAACATATCGGTATCGGTTTCCTGATACAGGAAATGAGAGGCGTCTGTTGCCCAAAGATTTCGGTTCGGTTCACTGTCAATATACAGGAAATCCGCGCGGGTTTTGCCGACATCCCATTTCGGGGGTTCGTTCTGCCATTCCCAATTAGGATTCTTCAAGTCGCCACCTTCAAACGGATCGCCAAACGAATCCGCTGCGTTTGCAACGCCTACAAAGAGGAGCATGGATAGACATATACTTGCACTATACTTGATAATTCTTCCAAATTTTGGCAGCGTTTGTAAGCCAAAATTGGTTGTTAAAAATCGTGTTTTCATAAGTTAGTTTTATAACCTCCTTCTCCAATTTTAAAACAGATTTTTGAGATTGTCAAGACAAATCAAATTGCGTCTCCACGATGCGGTTCTCGATCAATCCTGTTTAATTCCGACGACCACGTTCTCAGATGACACGTCCTCCGGTATCACGACAAAAATTTTTCCAGATTCAGAAGATTCGCTCTGTTTTTCGAGATACTTCGTTATTTCATTCGCATCAAGAAAAATGGTGCCACCTGCAGCGGCTTCAGGTAGTGGTGTATATTCGGATCCAAATTTTCGGATCCATTTGAAGACGGTACTCGGTGCCACCGAGAACATCCGTGCTATATCGCTTATAGAGACCCCACGGCAGTATAAGAAAACCGCCAAGGCTCGCTGCCATGGTGGTCTCCCGCGAGTCGTCTGACGTGTAAACTGAAAACCGCAGGCTTTACATTTGTAGCGTTGACTTCCCCTGGCTTTCCCATTTTTGACGGCATCTCTCCGTTTACAACGTGGGCAGTTCATTACGGCACACCCCTCTTTCAAAATTTGATGAGAAAAGTATACCACAAAAGCGTCAGTGACGCAACATCTCCGTTCCGGGTCTTAATGTGTTTTGCCGAATAATTTTCACTTGTTATTTTTTTCTGCATGATATACTATATGTTGTAGGTAGAGATACATCTACCGAAGACAGATTTTAAAGATGAAGGTCGTAGGTCGGATTAGAACTTTAGTAGGAGCACATTTTGCTCGCGGCGCGCCCAGCGCGTAAAGGAGAACACGATTATGGCAGGGAAACTGAAAGTTGCAGCAGTTGGGTGCGGTGGCATAGGACGTCTGCATCAACTCGGCTATCTGCAGCATCCGGGGGCGGAATTGGTGGCAGTGTGTGATATAGATGCCGCTAAAGCGCAAGCGCGTGCCGAAGAACTCAATATCGCCAAATGGTATCCCTCCATCAAGGAGATGCTTGCGCATGAAGAATGCGACTTGGTAGATGTCGTAACCGCCGACCATCTGCACTTTGAACCCGTGATGGAATGTCTGGAAGCAGGCAAAAATGTTATCTCAGAGAAACCGCTATCGCTTTATATTGACGAAGCAGAACAGATGGTAGCCAAAGCAGAAGAGATGGGTGTTCACCTCGCTATCGATTACAATCGCCGATTCGCACCCGGATATGTCCAAGCCCGGAAATGGTTCGACGCGGGCGCGATTGGTCAGACGTATTACTTAGACATGAAATTATCTCAAGGTGGCCCCGCTTCAACATGGAAGGGAGAATATTACCTACTTTACGAACTCGAGACGCATGCCATTGACCTGCTCCGCTGGTTCGGTGGCGAAATTGTTGCCGTTTGTGCGCAGATGGCGAAACCGCGGCAACATGAAGCGCGCGAAGGCGAGGACGCATGCTATACCAGTATGGCTATCTCGTTCCGTTATGAAACGGAAGTCGTCGCGACACTCTTAGCGAGTTGGGATAGCGATTTTATCCACCCGATCGAACATCTCGAAATCTGCGGTTCTGATGGCGAAATCGTCGTTAATAATGTTCTCTCACGCGCCACCCTAATGAAACGGGATAATCAGGTCGTTGAAGAATATCGCCCCTCCATTTTTAGAGCCGAACAACTTGCTTTTGATGGGACATTCGCACTACGGATGGCGGCGCTCGTCGATGATCTACTCACCGATCGTCCGCCCGCGCCGACAGGCAGAGATGGCTTGCAAGCACTACGTATTACTGAAGCGATTGTGGAGTCATGGAAGGAAAAACGGGAAATAACAGTTAAGCTCGATTGATAATGTAACGATATGTAAACCGTTTCTCAGGCAAGCCGTTTCTATGTGCAAGGAGGTATCAAATCATGAAACGCCATCTGTCTTTTTTAAGTGAAGTGCATCAGAGACTACTTTCTAACTCTTCATATTCAACTGTGTGCGCCTGTGTGGCTCCGCTTGTCTTCGTGCTTCTATCAATTAACTGTGGTCCCGCGCCTAAGGGACAATATTACGTCCCTGAATCAGCGATTACCGCTGCCAAGAAAAACATAACACCCCAGTCAGCACAGAATCAACCCAACTTGCCTGAAAATGCTTTCGTCCGTTTGCAGGAACGGCCATACGTTGGAAACGCTTTCAAGGAACCACCGAACGCGAATACCAGAGGTGGACTTGATGATTTCTATGCGAAGACGCGTGGCACGGCGCAGCATGCTGCTATTATTTCTAACTGCTCGTTCGATGTCCTAAAAGCGTTTATCGCGAAAGGGTGGGTTCCGATTGTAAAGATCGAATTTTCACAAGGGCGCCCGGAGATTCTACCCTTAACGCGTTATAGCGACGCTACAAACGAAGTAGCCTTTCAAAACCCAGCGAGTTTCTCTGAGCGTCGATTAAGTTATAAGGATTTTGAGACCTCTTGGGCAACGAGTTCACGGAACAAATGCGTTTTAATCACGCCACAGCAGCTTTCGGACTCAGATATTGAAAAAGTGTTAGGAAAATATTTACCGAAAGAAACGTTCCAACAGGTCAGCATGAGAAGCCGTTAATACGACGTTAACTCGATCGTCCATCGAGGTATCTATATCTTAGTTTTGTCTGACTCGACAACATGGAAAAGGATAAAATTTTGAGAGCACTTCCGTTTACGGCTGTCACGATCAACGACCGGTTTTGGGCACCTCGACAGAAAACGAATTCCGAGGCGACGATCCCGCATGAACTCACGCAGTGCCAAATAACCGGCAGGATTGATAACTTCGCGAAAGCCGCTGGCTTGATGTCCGGGGATTTTGAAGGGATCTTCTTCAACGATTCGGATGTCCATAAATGGGTAGAAGCGGCAGCGTATACACTCTGGACGCACCCAAATCCAGAATGGGAAGCGGAACTCGATGAAGTCATCGCAAAGATCGCCGCGAGCCAACAGCCCGATGGTTATCTGAATACCTATTTCACGTTGGTTGAACCGACGAAACGGTGGCAGAACCTCGGTATGATGCACGAACTGTATTGTGCCGGACACCTCTTTGAAGCCGGTGTCGCACACTATCAAGCGACCGGGAAGCAGACGCTGTTAGACGTTGCGTGTCGGTTCGCAGATCTGATAGATAACACTTTTGGACCCGGCAAACGAGACGGGTTGCCCGGACATGAAGGGATTGAACTCGCGCTCGTGAAACTGGCGCGTGTGACAGGCGAAGTCCGCTACATGTCCCTCGCGGATTACTTTGTCAGACAGCGTGGACATTCTCCGTCAATTTTTGAGAAGGAATTAGAGAATCCGGACCTACCGGGTGGACTCGGTGCGTATCAACACCACTTCACACGCGACGGAAAATATGAGGGGCATTACGCGCAAGCACACCTTCCGATCCAGGAACAGACAGAG
>JAPPDN010000165.1 GCA_028824575.1 Candidatus Poribacteria bacterium
GTTTTGATCCAGAGCAGTTACGTACCTGTATCATAAGTGCTCTTAAATTAAAGCATCGCGCTTGTTGGTTGTTAACAAACGGCGAGCGTTGTAACCGGTCCTGTGTTGATGATTTCCAATCCGATGAAGATTTCGCGGAAATCGAATGAAAAAACGCGCAGACACCCCCCATCTTACAGCAGCGACTGAAACAGATAGATGGCAACAAATTTAGAATTTAAAGCACACTGTCAGTCATTTGAAAACCTCTATCCGAGGTTGGCTGACTTAAACGCGGCACATCGTGAAACCGTCCATCAAACGGACACCTATTTTTATGTGACGCAGGTAAAAGACGCTCGCACATTGGAAACTTGTAAACCGCGTCTTAAATTGCGTGAGATTGATGAGACAAGCGAAGCGTGGCTCATCTACTATGAGCGTCCAAATCAAAGCGAATCTCGTTATAGTCAGTACCAACTCAGCAAGGTTAGCGACCCGTCAACCCTCAAAACGCTGCTAACCGTTGCTTTGGGAGTTGAAACGATTGTCCAAAAACAGCGAGAGGTTTGGATGTTTAAAAATACCCGTATCCATCTTGATACGGTTGCCGATTTAGGGCAGTTTATCGAATTGGAAACGGTGTTTCAGGGACAAACAGAAGCCGAAGCAGCAGATGAACATCAGCACGTTAAAAGGACACTCCATTTAGGCACTGCCGACCCAGTTGCTGTCTCCTATAGCGACCTTGTTATACAAAAGCCGTAACCGAATATCAGTAGTATTGCGTAAGTTCTAAATTTTTTATTTCACCACAGAACCCTAATTCTCCACCCAAACATACCTATTTTTGCAGAATTATGCACCCGTTTTACACCTAAGTAGCGTCACCAGATTTGAAAACAGAATGATGAAACTACTCTTTTTTGGAGGCGACGCATGAAAAATGACGACGTTCAACTCATTCAACGCGTTCTTGAAGGCGACGATGATGCCTTCTCTGTGCTTGTAAGAAAGTACCAGAAGCAGGTGCACGCGCTGGCATGGCGGAAAATCGGGGATTTCCATACCGCAGAGGAGATTACACAGGACACGTTCCTGAACGCATACAAGAAACTCGCAACACTCAAGGAACCGCAGCGTTTTGACAGTTGGCTTTATGTCATCGCCGCGAATCGCTGTAGTTCTTGGCTCCGAACGAAGCGGGTGTCGACGCAGCCACTCGAGGAAATTGAGGAGACAGACAACGCGCACGTACAAACAGGCACATATTCCGGATACGTCGCTGCGGAAAACGAGCGCACAACCGCAGAAGCACAGCGCGATGTCGTCAAAAAGTTGCTCGCGAGACTACAAGAAAGTGAACGTACTGTCATCACGCTCCACTACTTCGGCGAGATGTCGTGCACAGAGATTAGCGCGTTTCTGGGGGTATCGGCAAACACGATTAAGAGCCGCCTCCGCCGCGCACAGCAGCGTTTGAAGAAAGAAGAACCGATGATTCGAGAGGCTTTAGATAACTTCAAAATCACGCCGAATCTCACAGAGAATATTATGCGAGAGGTCGCCCGCATTAAACCCGTCACACCCTCTGGTGGCAAGCCTTTCGCGCCGTGGACAATCGCCGTTTCTACAGCGGCTGTGATGTTGCTAATATTGGGTATTGGAAATCAACAACACGCAATCCGTTTTCAACAACCCTATAGCCTCAATGCCGCATCGGAGATGACGGTTGAACTGATTGAGACACCCATCGTGCTGAATATTGCATCAAAACCCGATATACGGACGCAGATCGGAAGCACCAACACACCCAACAAAAGCAGCAAATCTGAACAACGACCTAATGATGCGTCAGCATTCATCGCGGAAGCACACGCCGATGAACTTGTCGATGATTACACAAAATGGCAACTCCCCAAAGACGCTAAAGCGCGGTTCGGAAAGGGTGGCATTAATACCCTTCAATTCTCACCAGATGGCACACAAATTGCTGTCGGAAGTAACATCGGTGTGTGGCTCTACGATGTAGAGACAGGAAAAGAGATTAATATGTTCCCAGGCATGTGTGAGTCCATCGTTTTTTCACCGGATGGGCAATTCATCGCAAGTAGCGGGAGCCGCTCCGGACTTCAGTTGTGGGAGATAACTACTGGTCAGAAAATGTCACATATTGAGAAACTGCTTCCTGCTGCGGCACTGCATTTCTCTGAGGATAGCAAAACAGTTGTCAGTTTGGGGAACTGGACAAACACCATTGACAAGTTAGATATTGAAACAGGTGAGGCAAATGTGAAGAAAATCAAAGAAATGGTAAAGAGAGCAAATTCGTCTCAATCTTACGCCCTCACAGCGGATAAATTTGCAGTCGGTAGGCGGGACGGAAAGATCGAACTGGGAAGCACAATGACCGGTGAAAAATTCTCTACCCTCAGCGGACATACAGGCGGAATCCAGGAACGGTTACCACCCGCAGCAGATGAGGAGATCCCGCCAGCAGGAGAGATTCGGTGGCGGTTTTCAGACGGTACCCCTAACGCCGTGTTAGCCTTAGCATTTTCACCCGATGGGACAAAACTCGCCAGTGGAAGTAAGGATAAAACGGTGCGATTATGGAATACTTTCACCAACGACGAATTGGTTACCCTCCGAAAACATACAGGTTCGACAAACGCTTTAGCATTCTCACCCGATGGAAAAATGCTCGCAAGTGG
The DNA here is from genome assembly GCA_028824575.1 of Candidatus Poribacteria bacterium. Taxonomy (GTDB): domain Bacteria; phylum Poribacteria; class WGA-4E; order WGA-4E; family WGA-3G; genus WGA-3G. Next base: position 2,694 of record JAPPDN010000165.1, read on the forward strand.
GAGCACCGATAAGACCGTGCAGTTGTGGGATGCTGCGACCGGCGCGCACCTCGCAACGTTCGATGAGCATATTAGCGGTATTGCAGCACTCACATTTTCGCCAGACGGACGTACCCTCGCAAGCGGAAGTACGGATGGTACAATCCAATTTTGGAACACAACCACCAAAACATTGTTACCGATTCGTCTCACAGAACACATGGAGTGGGTGAAAGCAGTCTCCTTCCTCGAAGACAATTCTATGCTCGCCAGCGTTGACTTTAACGGCGTAATTACTTTGTGGGACCTAAAGACATCGCAAAAAACCGCGGTTCAAACGATAGGACCTCGGCATTTCTTAATGACTTCAGCGTTTTCACCGCATGGAACGAAACTCGTTAGCACCGGTGCAAAATCCGTCACATTCCTCAACATAGGTCCCAGTAAGCTTGTCACCACGCAGGAGCCAGATCATCTGGTCCGTCTGACAGATGTTCGTACGGGACGTGAATTAGCAACCCTAACAAAGACAGTTGGCGGAATGAATCAAGAAGTAGGTATGGCTTTTTCGCCTGACGGAAAAGTGGTAGCCTTCCACGGTTCGGGTGGGATTCATGTATGGCAGACAGAAACGAGGGATGTTCTTACTATCCGATTCTTAGAACAAAACAATAATGACGCGATGGTCGAGCGGCACATGGTGGCTCAACTGCTAAACGAAGTCACGGTTCTGATGTTCTCACCAGATGGCAAAAAACTTGTTAGTGGAACCATGGGCGGAAAGGTTCAGATGTGGGACGCTGAAACCGGTGCTGAGTTAGCACCCTTCCTTGCTGGACAGGAGCTGCCTGCCGATCTTACCGTGAGTTATGAAGATCCGATTACAGCGTTGGCGTTCTCTCCAAATGGGGCATTACTCGCTGTCGGAAGTCAACAAAAAATCCGTTTATTGGGTAGCAGTAAGCAGCCTCGCCTTAAAGATGTAACATACGGTACGCACTCATTAGCATTTTCACCCGATGACACTGTTCTCGTCGCAGGACTTAGAAACGGTGGAATTGAATTATTGGATATGACAACAGGGGAAAAAATTACCACCCTCAATGGGCATACGCCAACACTACAGACGTTAGTATTCTCACCCCATGCTAAGACC
>JAPPDN010000237.1 GCA_028824575.1 Candidatus Poribacteria bacterium
CGCCAATGAGGAGGTCGCTGCGTGAGAAATTTCCGGCGCGTTGTCTTTCTAACCCTAATCTTCTCCTGGGTGGGGTTGGTAGCGACGTTTGCTGCCGACTGGAACGATGTCCTCGGACCAGAACGGAACGGCAAGTCTCAGGAAAAGATAGACATCGCACCGTGGGGTAAAACGGGACCACCGGTCGTCTGGCATAGGCAGATTGGCACAAGTTACGGGGCACCGACCGTCGCCAATGGGCAGCTCTTTATCTTCGCACGCCACGGTGATATGGCGCGTCTCACCTGTTTTGACAGCATGACCGGCAACGAACGCTGGCGGTTTGAATCCCCAACGGACTACGAAGATATGTACGGCTACAACAACGGCCCCCGGTCCTGTCCGGTTGTTGACGATGACCGTGTCTATATTTTCGGGGCAGACGGGATGCTACATTGTGTTCGCGTTTCGGACGGTAAAGGTTTGTGGAAAATTGACACGATGGCGCAGTTTCACGTCGTCCAAAACTTTTTCGGTGTCGCTTCAGCACCCGCTGTCGAAGGTGAGCTGCTCATCGTTCAGATTGGCGGTTCGCCACCGGGCAGTCCGAAAGATATTTGGGGCGCGAACGGCAGACCCGATCCAAACGGGAGTGGTATTGTCGCCTTTAACAAGCACACCGGCGAAGTCGTCTACCAAATCGCAGATGAACTCGCGAGTTATGCGAGTCCTATCTTTACAACGATTGATGATAGACGTTGGGGGTTCGCCTTCCTACGCGGTGGACTCGTCGGCTTTGAACCGACATCAGGCGCAATTGATTTCCATTATCCGTGGCGGCATTCCAAGATTGAATCCGTCAACGCTTCGAGTCCGGTCATTGCCGACGATTTCGTCTTTATTAGCGAGTCGTACGGCATTGGTAGTTCAGTACTCAAGGTGCGTCCGGGCAGCTACGAGGTCGTTTGGAAAGATCGCGCGACGCGCAGGAACAAGTCCATGGAGTTGCACTGGAACACCGCAATCCACCATGAAGGTTACCTCTATGCCTGTAGTGGGCAACGCCCCAACGGTGCGGAGCTCCGCTGTGTCGAACTAAAAACGGGTAAAGTCAGGTGGTCACAACGCGTTGATGAACGCGCCTCGCTGCTTTGGGTGAACAACTACTTTATCTATCTCGGTGAATACGGACGTTTGATGCTCCTTAAATGCACACCTGAGGAATTAGAGGTAATTTCACAGGTTTCCTCGCTGAGAGATAAAAACGGTCGCCAGTTAGTGAAATATCCTGCGTGGGCAGCCCCCGTATTGGCAGATGGTTATCTCTATATCCGTGGTAAAGATCGCCTTGTATGCTTCGATCTGCGTTCAGGCACCGATTAAACCGCTACGGTTTCCACAACGTCGCCTCAATGAACCGTTCACCATCCGGTTCTTCATCAAAATAGTAGGCAGTTACCACAGTTCCATCAGGACGTTGGATCGTGCGAGGGTAGCCGATGTCGTGGTCACCACCATTATCGCGTAAGACGATTTCCTCGCCCCAGGTCTTGCCAGCGTCACTGCTCAACTTCGCACAGATTTGGTGCGGCGCATCCCGGTATCCATAGATAAGGCATAATCTGCCATCATGAAGAAGCGTTAGGGTTGGCGGATTCCCGCCACGTCCGGTGTTTTCCGCAGGACGGTTCATGTAGTCCCATGTCTGTCCGTTATCATTTGAACTGTAGAGATCAATCCAGTTTAGCCGCTCTTCCCAGTCTGAACCGGAAGCATTGCCTTTGCCGCGGCACCGAACCGCGACTAAAATCTGTGACGCTGACAGCCGAACGCTCGCAGGCATAATAGCAAACCCTTCAGGTTCCGGTCCGATCTGAGATAACAACGAAAAAGATGCACCGCCATCGGTTGATTGTGCACAGAATATCAATCCCTCTTCACCATCCGCTTTTGACGCGGTAAGAAACACCAAGCATTCATCTGAACTTGAGACCAAGTAATCCGTGCGTGCTGCGATCCCGGTGTACCCGAACATCGGCAGCTTAAACGGTCCGCCCCAACTTTTACACCGATCTGTAGAGGTATAAAACCATGAGTATGCTCCGGCTCTCAGACCGGTTCTGCTGCACATCATTGCAAAGTCTGGGTGTGAAAAATCGACGCGTTGGGGTGTCTCAAACGAAACCCCTGCTTCCTGCCGATGCCGTTCTTCTACATGCTCATCTGCGGAGAGTGTGCCTCTTGCGGGTAGACGGCACGGTGTCTCTGAAGCATGCCATGTCTCACCACCATCCAAACTTCGTGCCTGCATCCCCGTAAACGGTTTATCTCGGTCGCGACGATGGAAACCGGCATCCGACTTGTGATAGCCAACGGTAAAGCCGACAACGATCTCGTTATCCCATGACCAGATACCATAATTCGCTGGCCAGCCTGCATAACGTCCCGGTTCTCGATAGATTGTAACCTGTCGCATTTTTATTTCTGTTCCTCATTTCTGAATTTCTGATTTGATAATTTCTGCACAGTATAACACCGACCTCCCTTTTTCACTATGAAAAACTTGACTTTTTTCGGGAGTGGCGTTAACATTTATAGTAGATCCTGTAATTACTTATACACTCAGCATCGGTGCGGTTAGGAAACCGCACCTACCGGGGGAGCCTGAAAGTGTGTATTTATTTTTGGAATTTACTATAAACAACTTTCCGTGTTAGCAGGATTTGGACTGTTGGTATAAATACACGAAATTTTAGGATAATTCAATGCGAAATTGGTTAAAAATTGTCATCATGCTTTGGCTCTGTTTGCCGTTCTCCAATGTTGTTGGTGAAAAATCTGATGACCATAGTGGATATGTGCAACACGTGGAACAAGGCTTTGCTTTCATGTTCCGGGGCAACAATCAGAAGGCTATCTCGGCGTTTGAAGCCGCGCTGACGATTGAACCTGATCACTATGAAATCTTGCACTACCTCGGCATGGCTTATGCCCAAGAACAATTCTGGAACAAAGCCGCCGAAAGCTACCAGCGTTCTTTAGTGTTGATGCCCGACAACATTGAGGCACTCTACTCGCTCGGCGTTGTGTATTTTAGATTGGATAAGTGGGCAGACGCGGTACCGGCATTAGCGCGTGTCGTTGAACTTTCACCACAACACGCACGCGGATACGAAGTACTCGGCAAGTCGCTCATCAAACTCCGTCGGTATACAGAGGCGATCTCAGTTTTAAGGCAGGCACTTGAACTGAAACCGCGGGCAGCGGGGACATATCAAGAACTCGGCACGGCGCACCTCAATTTGAAAGCATATCCAGAAGCGATAGAAAACTTCAAACAGGCATTAGCGTTCGGACCGGGACGTTACGCCGAACCGCACTATGGACTCGGTATGGCATATCTCCGATCCGGGGACCGCGAGAAAAGTAGAGCCGAGATGCAAATTTATCAGCAGTTACAAAAGGAGTTCGCTGAATACGAACGCCTCATGCGTCTGACACGCGCCGAACCGAATAACCTTGAGGCCTGGACAGGCTTAGCCACTTTGTTGATGAACCAAAAAAACTATGCCGAAGCGATTCAGGTTTTTCAGAAGTGTATTCAACTCGCACCGAACAACGCTAACTTCCATCACGGGATAGGGCGAGCGTTTATGAACCTTAACTATCCTAAGCATGCAGCAGAAGCCCTTAGAAAAGCTGTTCAACTGATGCCCAACGAATCTATTCTCTATAATACACTTGGCAGTGCTTATGCCATGCAAGGCGACACACAAAAGGCAATTGCAGCATTCCAAAAAGCGGTTGAACTCGACAGCGAGCAACCCTATTA
>JAPPDN010000126.1 GCA_028824575.1 Candidatus Poribacteria bacterium
CGTAAAGGTATACGGCAGCGGGGATATTCGGTACTTGTCAAGTATTTCGTAGACAACGTATCCATAGGAAACCGAGCAGTTACCTTCCTGTCGAACCGATACGTAAAAATCGTTCGGATCGGTTTTCTTCAAATGAGCTGTTGGAAACTCTTTCTGGGCTTCAGCAACTCCTACCACCAGATTTGAAAGAAACACCAACGCAAGGAAAGCGGTTTTTGTTCTTGTCATTTCCGGTCTTCTCCATTAAGCAAGCGAACAAGGTTATTGTGAGGATTTCGTTTCTCCAATCAACCTGTGGCTCCTAAATGTCGGGGATACACGTAATCGAACTTTACAATTTGCCAGTCGAACAACAATTAGAACCTGAAAGCCAGAGTCAAAATGAAAGACCCATCGCCTCCAAGTAGTACACCACGCTCATCTGACAGTAGCTGGATCGAGTGTTTAGCGTCAGCGCTGCCCCAGCTAGCTCAAATACAGGAACCCTATCTTCAAGCATACCAAGAGCAGAATCCGCAAGTACATAGTTACTCAGAACGAGAAGAATCACCTCCTAGGTTTCCTCTTGACGACCTGCGGATGCTTTATTCCAGTGCTTACCATAGCAGTACCTTCGGCAATGCAAAGTATTATGCACATTTGCGTGATGTTCTTGATCCCGTTCGTCACATTATACGGTCACATCCCACCCTAATACAGGTCGTAAGTCCGATCATAGGCAAAGACGAGTTTTGGATGCAGGTACTTAACTCCGGCCTATCAACCTCTCCTAGTAACCTGATCGCCGGCCTAATGGCACGTGCAGCGGAATTGTCGGGCGATAGTTACCGGTTGGCTGCGGAGGATCTAAACAGGTTACTCACTCCGATGAAAGTAGAAGTTACTGAATTAGTACCGGGTGAATTGGATGTTGGATACGACGCGGTGCTGTTCTACGGTCTGACATTGAATGAACAGATCGATCTCGATGACGGCATGGTAGTACTTTCATTTGAACAGACGCAAAGGTTCGTGGAACCAAAGTTGGTGGAAGAACTTGCACCGTTTGGTGCGGGCTTTCATAAGTGGAGATCGGTAGGAGCGGTGGTAAGACCTTTCCGCTGGCGCCCTGAGTTTCGTCGAAGAGGCAATCTTCAGGATCGTGCACTTTCAAACCCTAGGGCATTTTTTAAGGATGCACTGAGATTCCTGGATCTCATTGGTGTGGCACATACGACACCGGTACCACTACTAGCAATGATGACTAATTGCATCGACCGGTCCGCCGGTAGACTCTTGGGACTGGCGAATCCTAGCGTAGACATCAAACGTGGTCGCCCGGTTCACAGCATTGATGGAATTGAAAAGTGTCCGGAACCGGAACCAGAAGCCCTTGCAGAAGCAATAAACGCGTTTAAGAACCGGAAAGGTGATCGATACGCAAAGGTTGCTTGGATGGTAAGTCGACTTTCGGATGCTCTCGTTAATGACGGGCGGTTTTCGGACGAAGATAGGATTGTAACTGTGGTAAAAACGTTGGAACGGATGTATGACCTGCCCGATCGAGGGATTTCGCCCGAATTGCAGATTAGGGCTTCTAAGTATCTTGGCGTGGACTTTGAAAGCCGAGAAAGTATCAAGGATATAGTCAAAGAATCATATGATTCAAGGTCTAGTATCGCACACGGCTGGGTGGAGAACATGTCTCTGGAATCAAAAACCGAAGTGTTTGATAAAGGATTTCAGATTGCACGGCGGACGTTATTTAAACTGTTGCAAGACGGTCCACCTGAAAATTGGGATGATATGACTGCCTCTGATGCTTGAGCTGGATTCTTCGTAATAGCTTTAATGACATTTCCAGGTTCTATACCGAGCCGAATTGAGTTGTGTAATTAAAAACCTTTTAAACGGTTGTTTACGAGGACCCAATATGAGCAGTGGAATGACTTTATTTTCTGAAATGGATTTAAGTGATGAACTTGGTACTCGGCAGTCTAGAATCTCCTCCGCCGTAGACGCGATTCCCAAAGAACAGTTCTTGATCTCCAGTGATTCGGAACTGATCAAATACATTAAGGCTGATCTCACGGTGGACCCACTAGTTTTAGATGAGCAAGCAGCAACTGTAATCGAGACAGAAACTAAGGTGGACATTTCTGGTGACCCCAACCGGATTTTCCGATCCTTCAATGAAGGTGCTTATTATGTACCAGGTACATGCATTGACGTGGATATCCCCTTTTCTGGAGAGGAATGGATATTCAGTTGCCGTACAAACCCATGGTTTTCTGCGTACCCGCACGGAACTGTTAGTTTGAAATCCCTCCGTGTTTCTATCACACTTCCACACGATGTTGACCGGGTCAAGTTTAAGGAGGACTACGACCGAGAAATGAAACTTATTCGGCGCTATATCGCGAATTCCAGTACACAGGTGTCGGAGTACAACGAAAGTCTGCCAGGATTAATTCAACAAGCAATTAAAAGCCGCAGGGAGCGACTTAACAAACACGGGAACATTGCTGCCTTGCTTGACATTCCACTTGCTACTAAACCAGGTGCTCCTTCGATTACACCAATTAGAGTTGAGATGCGCAGACCGCCGACATTACCTGTACCTCCTAAGGGTGGTGTTAAACCTGAACCGGGTATAAGTGATGAAACCTTTGAGCACATACTTCAGTTCATACGTCATCAGGGACGGACTTTTGAAACAACACCGAAAACCTATGCCAAACACGACGAGGAAGACCTTCGAAACATCATCATGGCGCAGTTAAACGGTCATTTCAAGGGTGATGCAGGTGCGGAAGTTTTTCGTAAGCAGGGGAAGACAGATTTACGAATTGAGGCGGAAAACCGAGCCGCTTTTGTGTCAGAATGCAAAGTATGGACCGGTCCAGCCAGTTTGACAGGAGCAATGGATCAACTGCTGGACTACTTGACGTGGCGAGATAGCAAGGCTGCACTGGTTATGTTCAATATGAGGAATAAAAACCTTTCACGGATTGTAGATTCAGTACCTAATACGTTGATGAATCACACGTTATTTGTCCAAGTTATAGGTTGTGACGAAATCGGGGAGTGGCGTATCAGGATGCGAAGCAGGGAAGACGAAGGAAGAAGGGTGATCGTTCACGTATTTGTCTTCGACCTGTACCATGATCCGGACACCTAAGACTTAGGGTTTGGAATTACCAGAATCAGTTACCGTTTGTACGCAACTCTCCTGCTAGTGTGTTCTGGACGGACCTACCACTCACACCTCCGCCAGCCGCTTCAACAGCTCTCGCGGTAAATATAGCATGGCCACCTGATCCGGTCGGGGGATGCGCAGACCAGCAACGCCCGCCGTCCAACCGCTACCAGTCTGCCGGACCGGGAATCCCGGTGCTGACGACGACTTCGAGGCCGGGTTCGGGCAGTGTACGTCTTGCGGCCTGGAGGGTAGCCCCCGGTTCGGGCCAGTTGTCCAGGACGCCCCGAAGTTCGCCCGTGTACCGATCGAGCAGGAGAGCAGTAGATCGGCCGTCGTCTCCGTCCCTGGCCATCACCGCAAATCCCCCGGGGCCGGAAAGCTCCAGGTGTTCCAGCCGGCCGGACCAGTCCTTCCGAAAGGGCACCGCGAAGACGAAGCCACCGCGCTCTCCTTCACTTTCGCCACACGCGGTTTCCTCCATGGTAAAACTCAGGTCAAAAAGTGTGTTGCCTTCGGCGTCTCCCGCGGCAAGCCGGTATGGTCCCCGCTCCCCTGGAAGGGCCGGTGGCGCGTCGACCACGAAAGCAGGCTCGAGGTAGAGCTCGCCTTATTCTATTCTGCCTCCC
>JAPPDN010000294.1 GCA_028824575.1 Candidatus Poribacteria bacterium
AGTTTGTGTCGACCTTCTGCATTCTGATCTCTTCTGGGGACGTGGCATCACGGAACGCGTCAAAATCTGTCATCTCGCAGACGCTGCAGGACTGACTGTTATTTTTCACGGTGGCGGTCTCCGACAATCTGGTCTCCATCTTTCTGCTGCGATGCCAAATACACCTTGGGTAGAATACTATCTCGGTGTCCCACCCGGTGTGCCGTTGGAGGAGACAAAGTTGTTTGAAGGCGAAACTCTCCCGACAGATAGTTATATCGCTCCAAACAACGGGCCTGGACTCGGTTTGCATATTGAAGAGGAGTGGTTGACACCGAGAAATCCGCGATAATATGCTGCGCCACATCACTTTTTTTCTCTTGCTTTGTATCGGCGGTAACACGGACGCGCAAGTGCTTATTGATTCGGTTATCGCGGTCGTCAATACGGATGCTATCACGCGCAGCGAACTCGAAAATGAATTTCGTATCGCTGCTATCATGGGAAAGCCTCGTGCCGAAGCACCGACCTCTGTCGAAAAACGCGCTGTGTTAGAGACTATCATCAACCGTAAATTCGTCTTACAAGAATCGGACCGAATCGGAATCGTAGTTGCCGAGCGCGATGGTGAAGTTGCGGGAAAGATTACGGAGATTCGCACAAGGTATGCTTCTATGGCAGATTTCCAGAGCGTTTTACAGCACTTCCGGTTAGAAACCGAAATCTTGAAGATGTGGGTTTATGAACAGCTCATTTACGATGAATTTTTCCGGCGTAAATTTTTCAATGCTGTCAACAGTGCAGAAGTCGAAAAATTAGCCAAATCGCACTATGATATGAATAGTGCCGAATTTGTCGTCCCCCCCACGGTCACCTTCAACTCACTCCTTATAGTCGTTCCTGCAGATACATCAGAAGCGGAAGATCAGAACATGGTGGACCTCGTACAACAACTCAGTGCACATCTGCAGCAAGGGAAAACATTTGAGGCGGTGCGTAAAACTTATGAGACGCAGCTGACACTTAGATTTTTGGTCTCGACAGTTGAGACAGACACGCCGTTGGGGAACATTGTAACCGAATTGAAAACTTCTGAGCGAAGTCAACCGATCACGGTTGCGGAAGGATACCAGATTGTTGAACGCATTCGGCATAACCCGGCGTATCAAAAAGCGTATTCAGAGGTCAGTGAGGAGATTACAGATCGGATTCGACAAGCGGAAGCAGAAAAAGCGTTTAAAACGTGGTTAACCAGACAGAAAGAAGAGAAGACCTGGCATATTTTAGATGATGAACTGACGCGAACGGAAAACGAGGTAAAATAAACAAATGTGGAATCATCAGGGTTTGATTCATCACGAAAATAGCCGATCAGGTGGGGCTGCTCGTCAGGTGAAGTGGGAGTATTGCGTCATCGGAATGCTGCTGTTTATGTTCGCTCCATGGGTGTCTGGAGATATATTGCGAGGGGATATAACAGCCTATCCTAAAACGTTTCAGAAGCAGTTGACAGACGCACAACGCGCCTTTCAAGCCGAACAGTGGCAGGAAGCATTCCATTTATATCAAGTCCTCACTGAGGAGGCACCAGAATTGCCGTTTGCTCATATTGGTAAAGGAGATGCCGCCGCAAAACTGAAAGACTATCCCACCGCAATTACTGCTTTCCAACGTGCCTTGCAACACCTCTCAACGGAACAGCACGCTGATATTGCGATCGCGCGCCTGCGATTCATCGTACAAGCCAAACTTGCTGCGGCGTATCATCGCAATAAGCAGCTTGATGCAGCAGATATGTGGTTCCAAAAAGCCATCAAGGGTGCTGGTGAGGACGCACCGGTGGCGTGGTATGTGGCTTTAGGACAAATTGAAACCGAGCGTGGGAATTTAGAGCAGGCACGCAGATACTATATCGTCGCTGTACAACTGCAGCCAAACACAACTGCTGCATACAACAATCTTGGGCATGTCCTTCTCAAACTCAACCGTATCGACGAAGCCGATGCCGTATTTAGGGAGGCACTCACCCAAGACGAAACGCTTGCGAGTGCGGCGTTCGGACGCGGTGAGGTAAGCGTAAGCCGTGGACACCTTGATGTTGCCCGTCATTTTTACAAACATGCTATCCAACACGCTCCGGACGAACCTACATTTCACAAATCACTCGCGGACGTCCTCCGCGGTATGGGAAACAGTGAAGCAGCCGAAGCCTCTGAAGAGCGTTACCGCCGAACGCTTGCTGAACGTTATCTCCGTCAAGCCCATTGGTTCATTGAGAAACAGCAGCTGCAGCGTGCCTTAGAACCTCTCAAGAAGGCACTTGAAACAGATGGCACGTTTATACCTGTACTTAAAGATTATGCGTATGTCCAGATGCAACTCGGCGAACTGGCAGCCGCGAAGCAGACATATCAGCGTGTTCTAACCGTAGAGCCGACCTCCCGTCAGGCACTTTTACATCTCGGCATGATAGAAGCTAAGCTCGGAAACGTGACGAATGCCGCAGCGCACTATCTCAGCCTCATCAAGCACAATCCAGATTTTATGGATACCTACGTGCAACTCGCCAATTTATATGAGAGCTCGGGAGACTTAGCAGCTGCCGAGCAAGCACTTACGATGGGAATAGCACACGCGTCGACATGGGCACCCGGTTATTTATGGCGTGGAAAGATTTACCAAAAACAGCGTGCGTCTGACCTTGCAGAAACCGATTTCCGTCATGCGATCCAACTTGCCCCGGATGTGCCGTTTCCGAAAGAGGCGTTGGCATCCCTACTCGCGATGGAAAACAGGAAACTTGCTGAGGCACTTACACTCGCTGAAACTGTCGTTAAAAGGGATAACCGACCAACACATCGTGCCACGCTTGCCTTTGTCTACTACCGCCTCAAACGTGTGCCCGATGCAAAACGTGAAATTGAAGTGGCTTTTACGCAAGCCCGTAAACATCCTTATGTCCTAAAAATTCGCTCACAGATTCTAAAAACCGATAAGTAGTGACTCTTTAATGTTATTTTTTTATTGAAAATTAAAACGAAATATAGTATTATTTAGCAAGGTTGTGTATACATAAACCCGAAGAGTTAAATTCTGAAATGAATGAGTTTTGTTGCATGAAGCTCGCAACTCTTCGTCAATTCTTTTTTAAATACAGAGGAAGGAGCATTATAATGCTTAGATTTCAGATAGCCTTGGCTATCATTTTAGTTGGTTGTATGGCTTTCCTATCTTGTGGTCGGACACAGCCAGATCTGGTAGAACCGGTTATCGAGGATATGCCGACGGACATGCCCATGGACATGGTGGCGGAAATGATGAAAATGTATAAGTCGTGGGACAGTGTTATGCTTCCAGCACCGATGATGACAGTAGAAGAAGCCGCTGCAGCTATGAACCCTGGTGGAACCGGTGCTATACACGGCATGGGCAGTCGCACTGTCTATTTTAACGAAGCCGGTGCCATGGCGAATAGGACAGGAGCAGCATATCCCGTAGGGACTGTGATTGTCAAGGAAATCATGGATGACGCCAACATGTTTGTCGCGAAAGTCGCGAAAATGGAGAAAACCGCCGATCCGATGTACGCCTCCCATGGTGGCTGGATGTACGCCAAGTACGCTCGCGCATCAGAAATGGCCCCATACATGATGGTCGGTGGAGGCAGCTTGGAAGCAAGCACAGGATGTCACGGTTGCCACGCAAAAGCCTCGGAAACAATTATGAAACCAACTGACAGTGTCTTCGTGTCGCTTCCCATGAAAGCTGTTGTCACGGCGGATCACGATCGTTACGGGCATACCTACGTAGCCCCAGGAGTCCAGGT
>JAPPDN010000575.1:0-2889 GCA_028824575.1 Candidatus Poribacteria bacterium
TGGTTGACTGATGTCCAAGCGGATAACTGTCCACTGTACTACCGACCCGGAAGTCACTTACAGGTAATGCGTTACATAGACGATCACCCAGAAGACAATACCAACGAAATCAAGCAAACACCGCCTGATCTTGAGTATGCCGATCCTGTTCCAGTTTTTGCAGAACGGGGACAGACTTCTCTGATTTCTACGACAGTCGTTCATGGAGGATCGGTGACCCCAGGGCATCAGGAGCGTAGGCTTCTGGTGGTCCAGTTCAAAGCGAAAGGCATCGAATTCCCTCTATACGCGCAACTAGAAGAACAAAGGTTAAGACATCTACAAAAGCTAAAGAATTACTTGCCTCCTGACAAACTTCATCTTCTTCCTGAATAAACTATATGAGGCATGTCTTCTAACGCCCACTCTCTGACCATGGCATCTTGGTATCGCTGCTCGACTTGGATTCGTTCCGTTTGTGGGTGAAGGAAACGTCATACGGCATAAGTCGTGTATCAGTGAGGAAACATGATATCTGATACGGAATTGATGGAAATACATGTTGAAGTCTTATTCACACAGGATGAGAACAGATGCCTTCAGCGTATTAACGAACCTGATGGTGACGGAAAACCAGCACCTCGTTTCTTTTTCGGATACACCAACGAAGGTTCAATATGTCGATTTCGGCACGACCTTCCGGACAATGTGGTTGCACAACTGAAGGAAGTCGTTGCTGCTGAACCGATGCCTGTGAATTCCGAGAAAATTCCAAGTGTTCACGGGCAATTCAAGAAGATTCTTCAGCGTCATGCCCCAATTGAACGGGTTTGGTTCGGGCCCGCTTATCGCTTTCCTGAACACATTGTCCCACCAACAAATGTTGTCCTGCTGTCACCCCCAAACATAGACTTACTGAAGGGAAATTTCACCGAAATGGTGTCGGAACTGAATAGCTCGCAGCCCTGTTTAGCGGTCATAGAGGATTCGCAGGCTGTATCAATTTGCCGAAGTGTTCGCTTATCATCACATGCCTATGAAGCAGGTGTTGATACGTTGGTTGGTTATCGTCGCCGTGGGTATGCAACAGCGGTTGTTGCTGCTTGGGCACTTGCTGTCCGTGCCTTGAACTGCCTTCCTCTCTACAGCACATCATGGGACAATGTGGCTTCTCAAGGTGTAGCCCGACGGTTGGGCTTGGTGCAGTATGGTGTGGACTATCATGTGACATGATATGTGTTAAGGAGACATCCTTACATCGCATTACATATCGCTGTTTGGCTTTTCAGTTCCGGGACAGTTGGATCGTTTATGGACTTGACATCTGCCCCACATTATGATAGATTATGGCATTAGTGCGTTTAAGATTGTGCCGAAAACAACCCCTTCAGCGATTAGGAGGCATGCACCATGCAACGGACGACGGATCGATCCAATACTCTTCTGAGAAAAGGATTCAACAAGCAGCTTTACGTGATATACATCGGCTGCATATTGCTCCTTACTTTCACTTCAGTAGGTTTCGCCGATGAACTGCCTCTGGTTGCTGAAGTGGAATTTCAACCGCTCGCGTCAGCGACCCAACGACTCATTGAGGCGTTAGATTATCTCGGCTCGCCCCTATCTGAGGACGACCTTTCAGCAATAAAAAAAGCCTTGATTTCCGAAGACCATCAACAAGCAGTTGCTGACATTCAAAAAATTCTTGATCCGCACTGTTTGGTAGGTGTCAATATCAATCCTGAAAGTCGTGTTAAAGTTAAGGAAGGTCCAGTGAATAAGGAACTGATGCAACAGGGGTGGCGGACCTTCTTGGTAAAGGTACACAACGAAGCAAGCGTGACGGCACCGTTAGCAGCAGAGAGTGAAAACGCCGCACCGCTTTATAAACGTTCCACTGGAAGTCCTGATCCAGAGATGACCGTCCCTAAAAGCGACATTCCACACCGTTTTCTGGATATTGTCGTCTATGCCAATCCGCCGTTGAAGACCAGTCTATCCGGGTTAGAATTGGAGTATCGTGTCATTCAACTCTACAGCCGAGATGCGGGAAAACGGGAAGCGACACTGGCTTTCAACGTCGGTCAAGGGACGCAGGACATCGGATTCCGCAGCGAAGTGCCGATCCTATTTCATTGTGTGCCAGCGGTAAAGGTGACGTTGGAAGTATTGGACTTCGACGGAAAACCGACAACAGCAGCTTTTATTATTCGTGATAAACTGAATCGGGTATATCCATCGCGCGGACGGCGGCTCGCACCAGATTTCTTCTTTCATAACCAAATCTATCGGCACAGTGGCGAATCCGTTCTCTTGCCGCCGGGCGACTATACTATCGAATACACGCGGGGACCGGAATATAAGGTAAAAACACAAACCGTTACCGTTCCGAATACCGAGACGCATCAAGAGACCTTTCATCTCGAAAGATGGATCCATATCGCTGCGGAGGGTTGGCGTTCCGGTGATCATCATGTACACGCAGCGGGTTGCTCTCACTATGAAAGTCCCACCGAGGGCGTTACGCCTGAAGATATGATGCGCCACATTCTCGGAGAGGACCTCAATGTCGGGTGTGTACTTTCGTGGGGCCCCTGTTGGTATTTTCAGAAACAGTTTTTCGATGGCAAGGTTCACGAACTCTCAACCGATGATTACGTAATGCGCTATGATGTGGAGGTTTCGGGGTTTCCCTCCTCACACGCAGGACATCTCTCATTACTGGGGTTGACTGAAGATGACTACAAAGGTGTTGAACGGATTGAAGAGTGGCCCAGTTGGGACCTCCCCGTCCTCCAGTGGGCGAAAGAACAAGGCGCGGTGACAGGCTTCAGCCACAGCGGTTGGGGTTTGAAAGTGGATGGCGACGAACTCCCCAATTACAACATGCCGCCTTTCGACGGCATCGGT
>JAPPDN010000575.1:2899-3800 GCA_028824575.1 Candidatus Poribacteria bacterium
CGATGTTGTTCATGATGCCGTTGACTTCATCTCTACGGTAGACACACCCTCTGTTTGGGAACTGAATATCTGGTATCACACGCTAAATTGCGGGTTCCGTACGCGAATCAGTGGCGAGACGGATTTTCCCTGTATCTACGGCGAGCGTGTTGGGTTGGGTCGGATATATGTGAAAATGCCTGCCGGTCCTCTCAATTTTGACGCGTGGGCAGCAGGATTGAAAGATGGGCGTTCCTATGTTGGAGATGGTAAAAGTCATCTGTTAGACTTTACCGTCGGTGGCGTACCCGTTGGGGAAAAGACACCCACTGGAGAGCTTAGCCAGTTGAATTTGGAAGCACCCAGCACGGTAACGATCACGGCTCGCGTCGCTGCACGACTTAACGAAACGCCTAACCTTGAGATAAAGAACCGCGCTTTGGATCAACAGCCGTATTGGGACGTTGAGCGTGCCCGCATTGCGGAAAGCCAGAAGGTGCCTGTTGAACTCATTGTCAACGGTCAGGCAGTTGAGACGCAAGAAATTGTCGCTGATGGTGAAGTCGTCCCCGTTCAATTTGAGACATCTATCGACAGATCGAGCTGGGTCGCGCTCCGTATCTTCCCATCGTCCCATACGAATCCGGTTTTTGTCATTGTAGAGGGTAAACCGATCCGCGCAAGTCGCAGAAGTGCGCAATGGTGCTTAGATGCTGTAGAAGTCTGCTGGAACCAGAAGGTCAACCGCATCCGAGAGGACGAACGCGATGCCGCTCGCAAAGCTTATGATGTAGCATCACACACATATCAAAAGATTCTCAAAGAATCTGATGTGGACTGAAACTGAAGTCAGAACTGAAATGTCCGAAGTCTCTTGAGACAAGCAACCATTTAACATGGAGATGAACCCGATGCAATACGA
>JAPPDN010000498.1 GCA_028824575.1 Candidatus Poribacteria bacterium
GCGGTGAACCGCATCAATTGCTAAGTGTGCCTTCCGCGATGCCTATTGCACAATTGACCGGTGTCGAAAACATTCTACTCCTTCCTGTGGTGGCTTCAGACAAAGCGTGTGGTTTGACTTCGTTGGAAATCGGAGACCAATCTCTTGCAATTCCTTACATTGACGTAGAAGTCGGTGAAGTTGTTCCGGTCGCTATCCGGGCTGAGGATATTATGATCTCGCTTGAGCCTAATCTCACGATTAGTGCGCGGAACATATTACTGGGAAAAATTCAGTATCTTGATGTCAGGAGCGAACGCACATGGCTCTCTATTCTTGTTGAATGGCATCACCTCGCTGTAAAGATTACGCACGAAGCACGTGAGCAGCTGCAATTGAGAGAAGATTTGGAGGTTTACTGCGTCATCAAAGCAAGTGCCATCAACCGTCTCTGGGATTAGTTTTTCTGTAGGAGTGAGTGTTTTTGCTTGGGGTGTTTTTGCTTGGGTATTTCTGCGTATTTCTGCGTATTTCCTGTCGCTCGCGACCTCTTATTCACCATTCTTTGTAGGAGCGAGTGTTTTTGCTGGGGTGTTTCTTGTCACTCGCGACCTCTTATTCACCACGTTTCTGAAGCCTCTCCCAAAGTTCATCTACCTGTCTATGGAGATCTTCAAGCATCCCTTCATTCTCTATTACAACATCCGCATACTTGACCTTCTCCGAGACCGGCATCTGCGCATCAATCCGCGCCTGGACTTCAGTTTCGGTGAGCGGTCTCCCTTGCGCGATGCTGCGTTCTAACGTACGTCGCAGCTGCATCGCCGGTGATGCCGTCACGACGACAATGAGATCGACCGTATCATAAGCACCGGCTTCAATGAGGAGCGGCGCGTCCAATAACACGACGCACGTCGGATCTTCCACGACAAGTTGACGTGCCTGTGCGCGTGAACGTTGGATAATCAGTGGATGTAGGATGCTGTTCAATCGTTCGCGCGCGGCTTTATCCTTAAAAACGATTGCCCCCAGTTTCTTCCGACTCACATCCCCAGATGCATCAAGGATATCCTGTCCAAAGGCATCGGTCAGTTCGGTAATAACGGGGCTGTCCGATTTGAGGAGTTGGTGTCCGATTTCATCGGCATTAATCGGAATCGCCCCTTTTTCTGCAAGCAGCACTGAGACAGTCGTCTTTCCGCAGGCGATCCCCCCAGTAATCCCAACGATGATGCCGCGTGCGCGGTCTGTTGTTGCTGTTTCCATATTATGGAGTGTATAGCATACATCGAAATTTGTCAAGGATAGCAGTCAGCAATTCAGGGCCATTCAATTTTAAGAAATTATTGGATTGGACATCCTTTTTCCAGAATCCGGTGCGAAATCTAGCGAAATCCAGCGAAATCCAGCGAAAATTTCTGCGAATTGTTAGAAATCATAACATATATTAAGTATTATTACCTACGAGAAATACAATTGAATGATCCTGTCGGCAGTCAGTTATCGGTTATCAGAGGGAATAGTTATCAGTTATCAATATTAGAAGGTGTGCTAAAGTTGCGAATGCCTCGCAGTGAGAGTAACTTTATTAGAAGAAACACCCAAGCAAAAACACTTTACTGACTTTACGAGCTTCTTTAACTGACTACTGACAACCCTTCCTTACTTTTGATTGACAGTGATGACTGCTCCTGCTATGATGTTAACCCACTACGTCTATTTTTATTTAGGAGCGCAAAATTTCTTATGGGAAGGTTAGAAGGCAAAGTCGCAATCGTAACAGGTGCTGGTAGAGGGCATGCCGAAGCCGTCGCCAGACGCTTTGCAAAAGAAGGCGCAGCGGTTTCTATCTGTGATGTTATCCCAGTGCAGGAGTTAGAGGCAAAGGTGGGTTCAGAAATCAGAGCCGCCGGTGGAGACGTACTCTGTTTTGAAACTGACGTTTCACGAGAAGCACCCGTCAATGAGATGGTCGCCGTCACTATCGAAAAATTCGGCACTGTCGATATACTTGCCAACGTCGTCGGTATCGCTGGACCGACGAAAGATGTCTGGGATATGAGTTTGGAAGAATGGCGGCGCACACTTGAAGTCAATCTCGATTCGCTTTTCATCTGTTCTAAAGCCGTCCTGCCGGAGATGATCCGCAAGAAATACGGGAAAATCATCAATTTCAGTTCTGGGACAGGCAAACAGCCACTTTCGCACAGGGCACCTTATGCGACTTCTAAGATGGGAGTCATCGGTTTCACGCGGACACTCGCTGCCGATGTCGGGCGTTACAATGTCACCGTCAACGCCATCTGTCCCGGTTGGCATACGGAGAGAAGCCTTGAACTCGCGAGGGGTAGAGCGGAATACATGAACAAACCCTTTGATGAAGACGCATTGCGCGAGCGGTATAAGCAGACAAGCCCGAAGAGCGTTATCGCTGGTAGGTGGTGTGCAGATGAAGGCTATAGCGATAAGGGATCGGGGTCTGAAGATGCCGCGGCATTAGCAGTCTTCCTCGCCTCAGACGATTCCGCCAACATGACAGGGCAGGACATCAACACCGGTGGCACGGTGATGTGGTAGTTAGAAACTCTGAACTTTCCACTTCATTTTTGCTGGCCAGATTTCCTAATCTCGTCATTCGTATAACCTTCCTTGTTGAACCCGTCTCTATCAAGATTGGTAGGGCAGTTTTCAATCGAACGGAACCACCACCGAAAACATGCCGCTCGGATTGAACCCAGAGAAACTCAACACGTTATTCCTGTGGTTCTGTCCAGTGGCATCTGTATGGAAAACGTTATCCCTTTTCTTCAATCCCATAAGGACGGATATTTATAGGAATTTGATATCTAACTCTGTTGATCTTTGGACTTCTGCATTCGTTTGAAATCAACTTCAAAATAGTGTATAATTGGAAGGGAATTGGGATTGTGCAGAGAAGAAACAGATAAGATGGAGTATATCGTTATTTTTTGACAAAATGAAACCAGATGGGGTACTTACATGCTGAGTTTTCCTGAATGTGTCACAGCATCATGATCCCATATAAAACACAGACATTGATTTTCTAAGCAATTAAATTTCAAATTATAAAGATTGCGAAATGCCGTCACAATTTACATTGGAACTGGAGGAAACCAGCATCGTGAAGGAACTTAGCCTGGCTGAGAGGAGGAACATAAATTAAATGATATTTAACAATCGGAGCATTTCTGAAATTACTGACCAAGAATTAACAGATCTAATTGGCAATCAGGAAGAAAACTTATGGATTGATTTTAAGTTGAAGCCTTATCAGCGAGATCCTGACGATTCGGAGAAGTACAAACACGAGATATGCAAAGACGTTACGGCTATGGCTAATGCAGAGGGCGGGTACATACTTATTGGCGTTTCGGAAAAAAACAAAGTCGCGAAAACTTTTATCTCTGTACCTGAACCTGATAGAGTTGTTCAAAGCATCAAAGGCATTTGTCGAAGACATATTGATCTTCCCATTTTGAAGCTGGAGATTGTTCAGCGTGATGTTGAATGGTATGGCAATCACATCTCCCTTGTAATTATTCATATTCCTTGTAGTGAAAGGGCTCCTCATGGTTTTCAATCAAAAGGGACTACCAATTATGTTATACGAGATGGAGATGAAATAAGAGAATATCGACACTCAGAACTGATTGGGGCTTTTTCAGACAGCATTCATTTCCCAATTTCTATTCAGGCTGACAACAAAGATACTTCTCAACCTATACCAT
Organism: Candidatus Poribacteria bacterium; assembly: GCA_028824575.1. GTDB lineage: Bacteria > Poribacteria > WGA-4E > WGA-4E > WGA-3G > WGA-3G. The sequence continues at coordinate 3,729 of JAPPDN010000498.1, forward strand.
CTGGGTCTAGTGAAAATCAAGAGTGTACTGAAAAGAGTTCCAAGGTATACGTCTCGTT
>JAPPDN010000312.1 GCA_028824575.1 Candidatus Poribacteria bacterium
TGTCCCTATCTGTTGGGAATGGTCAAAGAAACAGAAAAAATAAGGGGTAAATATGGCAGATACTAATAATGAACGTGTAGCGGGTGGTACGCTTCCCGATTGGGATGTTGCCGAACTGCCCGAACCACCGAAATATCAATTTGGGAAAGCGTTCCGAAGCATCTTAGGTCCCGGTATTATTGCGTTAGGGGGTTCAATCGGGAGCGGTGAATGGTTGTTGGGGCCCGCAATTACTGCGCAATACGGAGGGAGTCTACTCTGGATCGCGACAATCGCTATTCTGCTTCAGGTAGTCCTGAACACAGAGGCAATCCGCTATACACTTTATACAGGCGAACCGATGTTAAGTGGCTACATGCGCTGCAAACCGGGCGCGCCGTTTTGGGCATCTTTCTATTCGGGTATTAATTTTTTTGGGATTTGGCCGGGTTGGGCGATGACCGCTGCGACGGCACTCGCTGCGGCGTGGATCGGCTATATGCCACAAGATGCTGATAGTGGAACGGTGCGTCTATTCGCATATCTTATCTTTTTCGCGTGCTTAGGGATCGTACTGTTCGGTGGAAAGATTTACAACGCCCTTGAGAAGGTGCAGCTTTTCATGGTGATCTGGATTATCAGTTACCTTGTTGTTATTGACCTGTTTATGGTGCCACCACGCGTGTGGTGGACTGCTATCAAAGGTTTTTTTAGTTTCGGTGCCTTGCCCGCGCCAGGACCAGATGGACAGGTTAATTGGCTGTTGCTCGGTGCGTTCGCGGCTTACGCCGGAAGTGGCGGCTTAGGCAACGTCACAATCACCAACTACGTCCGCGATAAAGGGTGGGGTATGAGCAGCCTCGTCGGTGCGATTCCATCAATGATCGGTGGACAGAACGTGACCCTCTCACACTGGGGCAAGGTGTTTCGCATCTCACCAGAAACCCTCAAACGGTTCAAAGAGTGGTGGAAATATGTCCGATTTGAGCAGTACGGTATCTGGATGCTCGGGTGCTTCGTTGGTATTGCGCTCCCTGCGATGCTGACATTGGCATTTGTACCGTCGGGACAAGAGATGGATCAGTGGTCGGCGGCAGGCTTCCAAGCGGAGGGACTCGCGGCAAAAGGCGGTAGAGTGATGTGGTATCTCACACTGCTCTGCGGTTTCTGGGTGTTGTTCTCAACACAACTCGGCGGTGTGGATGGTGTGCCTCGGACGTACACAGATATGATATGGACAGGGTTGAAGCGAGCACGAAACCTCGGTGAACACAACGCAAAATGGATCTATTATCCGATTCTCGGTGTCTATATCCTGTGGGGTGTTATCGCGATGTATCTCGCGAAGCCGTTCTTTATGATCTTGGTATCGGCGACGATCGGTGGGTATCTATTGGTGATTACGGCGTTACATACGCTTTACGTCAACCGGAAGTTCTTACCCAAGGAGATACAACCTCCGATATGGAAACAGATTGGACTCGTATTGTGTGCAGGATACTATTCGATTTTTGGGACGATTACTGTCTATCAAAAAGTGATTGTGCCTTATATTTTCCCGATTTTTGGGTAGATGAGGCATCGGGGCTACAAACCCCTCCTACAAAGAGAAAACCGATTTTTGGGTAGATGAGCATCGGGGCTACAAATCCCTCCTACACTTCAGAAGACAGATTGCAATAAGCCGCAATAATTGCTTCTACAAAGCTCTCTATTGTGGCTTTCTCTGCGACCATATCAACCTGTATCCCGTGTTCTATCGCTGTTTTCTGTGTCTCTGGACCGATGACTCCAACTTTCACATCCGCCAGTAAGGTCTCAGGTGTGTGTGCGGGGAACATCTCCAAGAAATTGGTGACTGTCGAGGAACTGGTGAATGTGACGAGGTCAATCCTGCCGTTCAAGAGATCCGTTTCAATTTCATCTCGATTTTTCTCGCCATCGCTTGCGACCTTGACGGTATCGTAGAGCGGAACATCGTTAACATGTGCCCCTCTGTCGCGCAAACCCTTCGGGAGATCTGCTGTAGCGATTTTTGCGCGCGGTAGAAGGATTTTCTTTCCGCCGATGTCTTCTATTTCAGCGGCAATGGCACTCCCACGAGAATGCGTCGGAACAAAGTCAGGCTGAATACCGATGTCGTTGAGTGCCGCAACCGTTTTCGGACCCACTGCACAGATTTCAATGCCACCGAACGCTCGTACATCCTTCCGATTTTCCCGTAAGCGTTCATAGAAAATCTCAACAGCATTGACACTCGTAAAGATAACCCAATCATATTTGTCAAGCGAGGGCATGTCTACTCGCTCAAGAGGCTGGATCTTTATAGTAGGAAACTGGATAACCTCTGCCCCGTTCGCTTCCAAGCAGTCAGCGAATTCGCTTGCTTGTGCGCGGGCGCGTGTGACAAGAATTCGTTTCCCGAAAAGCGGTTTAGTATCAAACCATCGGAGATGCTGGCGTAGCCGATTCACCTCCCCGACAACGATAACAGCGGGGCTTTCGAGTTGGGCTGCCGCCACCTTTGACACAATATCGGCGAGGGTGCCTTGGACGACTCGCTGTTGCGGTGTTGTGCCAACACGCACTAAACTCACAGGTGTTGCCGGATTCCTACCGTGTGTTACCAATCGTTCGACGATCTGGCGGAGGTGCGCGACCCCCATATAGACGACAAGCGTATCTACTGCAGTGGCGAGTTGTTCCCAATTGATATTTGAATCTGATCGCAGTGCGGCGGAATGTCCGGTCACAAAAGCGACCGATGATGCGTAATCCCGGTGTGTGACGGGAATACCTGCATAAGCGGATGCGGCAACCGCAGCGGTGATACCGGGAACTATCTCAAATGGAATGCCTGCTTCGGTGAGTGCCATCGCCTCTTCACCGCCACGCCCAAAGATATAGGGATCTCCACCCTTGAGGCGGACGACAATTTTACCGGCTTTTGCGTGTTTAACAAGTAATTGATTGAGTTCGGTCTGGCGTGTCGCTCGGATTCTTGGGTCGGGTGCCTTGATTTTTTCGGTGTGTGTGGGACAGTGTTCCAGTAGCGCATCGTTCAACAACAGATCATAGATGACGACATCGGCGCGCTGAAGGCACTCAACACCTTTAAGCGTGATCAGATTTTTATCACCAGGACCGGCACCTACGATGTAGACGATACCTGTAGGTAGTTTATTCAGAGACGCGTTCATCTCAATGCCCCTTGCGTCGTCAGCAATCCAGTTGCACCACCTTCCCGGAGTTTTTCGGCAACAACTTCACCTAAATGTTCGGCAGCGTTTGGCTCTCCTTTTGCACTCTTCACAATACGTAGGGCACCTTCTGGATGACAGACCACACCGATAAGCGAGAGTTCATCATCAACATGTTTGGCGTACGCACCAATCGGTACTTGGCATCCACCACCGAGGCTTTTCAACGCGGATCTTTCAGCGGTAACTTCTGCTACCGTCTTCTGATCGTTCAGGGGTTCAAGTAGGGTTTCAATAGCGGTATCGCCTTCGCGTGCTTCAATCGCGAGCGCACCTTGCCCAACGGCTGGTACCATCCGCTCCACATCAAAAAATTGCGTGATAACCTCGGGTTTTCGGAGACGGTTGATGCCAGCAGCGGCAAGGATAATCCCATCAAGCCCGGTTTCGTGGAGTTTGCGCAACCGCGTATCTATATTGCCTCGGACATCAACGACCTGTAAATCAGGACGTATATGGAGGATTTGTGCTTTTCGTCGCGGACTCGTGGTGCCAATTGTCGCGCCATTGAGCAAGTCTTCCAAGCGGAGTCCAGAGGCGGTG
>JAPPDN010000109.1 GCA_028824575.1 Candidatus Poribacteria bacterium
ATCATTTTGACGTTGAGCAAATCTTAACCTTCTGCCTGTGTCGAAGGCAGATAGATTTGATGCTGTAAAATTTTAAGGGGATCGGATATCCGGTCCCCTTTTTTATTGCAATTCGACATGGTTATACATTGATCCAGTGTAATTCTTATAGGACTGATTCAGACGGCTGGGCAATGGCAACCGTGACCAAATATAGAACAATCGTAAATGCCTTAAAAATCTTTATCTTTAACGTCTCTCTAAGAGAGTTAATCTCTACGCCTTCTATTTCCATAAATCTTGACAGCAAGATACCGAAACTGTGAGTTTTTTGTCACGTCCCTAAAGCTTGAATAGTTTTGCCATTCCATGACATAGCGGCCTTTTATATCAAGAGGAGGGTGTGATTGTTTTGTCTTCTGGGATGTTTTCGGTGCCCACGTCTTATGGCCATTTACCCATTGCTTTTGATGAATACGAAATTGGTAATCATTTTCGTGCTTCCAACCTCGCTGAGGAACTTCCCATAAACGCCGCTGATTTGTTAGCAGCACTGCAAAGCATAGTGTGTCTCTCCGCCCTGCAAATTGCTCAAGCCTCTGAATGTCCTTAAGAAAACCATACCGTGCGGTATTTAGTGGACCACCCTTGTCAAGATGAAAAGTCTCAAACAGGTCCTGTCGTTTGATTATATGTTTTGCCGCAGGGTATTTCACCTCAATAGCAATTTGTATATCTCCTATCCAAACCCAGATATCTACAGACATGTTTACACTCGAGATAGGCTTATACTCTAACCGAATCTGGCAATCTGGGAAATCAGTATGAATCTGCCAGGCAAGAGCATGTTGGAAATCTGCTTCCGAATGGAAAATGCTACGATGTTTGCGCAGGTTTCTCATGATTTTGGAAATAGAAAAACTGTTTACATTAGACATATTATATTCTTCCTTTCACATTCCCTTTTTTATCGGTTCCTCCAGGTACTTCGCTGGACTGCCACGGGCCGCCACCTCGCCATACCTGATTGTATTCTCCGCCAACTTCGGCCGCACTCAGCAAAGGTGTAAGAAAGGTATTCAAGGTTTCAACTACTGTCGAAAGCTTCATAGGCGCATCAGACAGACCACTGCGGTTCAGAAATCCTTCCCACTGTGTCTGTTTCACGGGGTCGTCAGCGAATTGCGCCCGCAGCGCAACTGGTCGATCCTTCGGCAGATTTGTCTCTCGTCGTGCAAACGTCGCCCGAATGGCTTCAATGAGCACAGGCCCCTCAAATGAAAAAGTCCTGGCCATCAGCCAAAGGTCATAGAAGTCCTTCATCCGGCTGTTTCGCATACCCAGATAGACCAGGGCCTGGAGTTTCTCGGCCACAACTGTTTCAGGTGGGTATGCAAGCACCAGAGGTTCAGGGAAATCCAGCAGACCTGGAAAGGTCAGACGCTTCGCCTCTGGTGTGACGGCATCTCCAAACCCAATATCTACTGTAATCGGAAATACTGCCGTATCAAGCCGGGCCATCAAACGCACTCGCTGGCTTTCGTACACCTGATCCTCACGAATCGCCTGAACTGTGATGCCTTCCGGATCGAATACCATCCCATCTGGTTCAACAGATGTTGTAGAGATTTGCCGAAAAACCCGCGCAATATGTTCTGCCGACGCATCTCCATACCCCAGCAAGTCCAGATCCCGAGTGGCTCGATGCGGTTTACCTGTAAGGGCAACAAAAAGCATTGCGCCTTTGAGCACAAACCGATCTGCATATTCCGACTGCGAAAGTCGATAGAGCAGTCTCTCCAGGGCATAGGTGGTAAGCAAAAGCTGGTACTCTTTCCCGGTTTTGTCTCTCAGATTTCGCAAGCGCTGGCGTACTGAGACAGGCAGGTATTTTCTCTTCCCGGTACTCATACCACTGCCTCCATATAGGGCCGCATCACATTGGTCATCCGACAGATCTGTGCGAAGTGATAGAGGTCATCCAGTGTGGCTTTCCGTTCTCGAATGCAGTCTCGCAGGCTCTCAATAGCCACATCCAGGCCGATTTTATTTCGGTATTTGAAGCAGTCCGCCACGGTCTTAGCGGGATTGTAGATCCGCACCTGGATGTGCTCAATGGTGTGTGTTTCAATGCCCTCATCAAAGGCAGGCCCTGAAAAACGCGCAAACCGAACCTGTAGCCCATCTACTTTGGGCTGACGTGCTTTGTTTGGAATCGCTATCCACACTTGAAACGGAAGCTGTGTGGTCAATTCGTGGAATTGCAGAGCAGAAAGCAGACAGATGACGCCCTGGGGTACCCTTTTGCAGGCTTCCGCCAGGCTGTGATGCGCCGTCCACTCGGCATCGGGGAGGGTGTAAAGCCCCCGTCCTACCTGGCGCAGCATGCCTCGGTTTCTGAGCCTGCTGAGGTATTCTCTCGGGATCCCATACTGGTCCAGATCCCGCGGCCTGAGCATACCCGCCTGTTTTACGAGCTCGAGAACACTGGGTTTCTGTGATTTGTCCATAGATTTCCTATCGTTGCAAATTGTCGGTATATACATCTAAATATATACGTTTTCAGACAAAATTTCCATACTTTAAAGCAAATAACAGCCGCGGAAAGGACTGTACTTCGCAAGCTCTGCTGAGAAGGACAGCGCGTTGACAAACAATGCTGAATTGGATATTTTTGCCGTCGCTAAGGTGGCCAAAAAAATAGACATCGCGCATAAAGTGGACAAACGAAAGATTTCCCGTAGTATTGACTTTTTTCTTTTCATGCGATACTTTCCTGAGTGAACTGGCTGGGCAACGCATCCTCAATGCCGGGCACATCGGTCTGATTGCGTTCGCGCTGTTATTGGGGTCTAAGCGATATGGACAATGGAAATTATCGAGGCAGGATTGTGGTTGATCCCCAAATTCATTTTGGTAAGCCTTGTGTTGCAGGAACCCGGATCCCCGTGGTTGATGTTCTCGAATTGGTGCGTGAGGGCATCTCGTTTAAGACAATCCGCTCTGATTATTTTCCCGACCTTCAAGAAGACGACATTCGCGCGTGCATCCATTTATCATTACGGTAACGCATGATAAAGAGTTTTGCAGACAAGCGCACCGCGGCTATCTTTGCGGGCCATACTGTTCGCGGCCTGCCTCTGCAACTCCAGCAACGAGCGCGGGCGAAGCTTCTGGCAATTGATGCTGCTAATCGGCTCAACGACCTGCTTGTTCCACCTGGCAATCGTCTCGAGGCTTTGCGAGCTGATCGTAGAGGGCAATATAGTATTCGCGTCAATAACCGATGGCGTATCTGCTTCGTTTGGCGCGATGGTGAATCATGGGAAGTCGAGATCGTTGACTATCATTGAGGAGGTAAATGATGACCATTAAACGCGAAGAACTGGACCGGCGAAAGGTTGACTTCTCGGAAGTCACAACCGGGCAGCTACTATCTCCGGTACATCCTGGCGAGATCTTGCGCGATGAGTTCCTTATTCCGATGAATCTCAGTGTGGCTCACCTGGCTCAAGGGATCAAGGTTTCGGAAAAGGACTTAGACACTATCGTGAATGGAATTAATGGAATTACAATCGATACCGCGCTACGCCTTGGTCACTACTTTGGCATGACGCCTGAGTTCTGGATCAATCTTCAGACCCGCTACGATCTCGATGTCGCTGAGCACACGGTACGTCGCCAAATTGAGCGGGAGATAGAACCGCTGATTGCATCTCCGTAGCAGGACAGACTGACACAACATACTGTGCAAAGTTGATCCGCGCAGGCACCGTAGTGATTCTATACGGCAT
>JAPPDN010000754.1 GCA_028824575.1 Candidatus Poribacteria bacterium
GAACGGCTTACGCATAGGGTTTTCGTTTCTGCTGCGTATCGGTTTTAATTGGTTATCGGTTATCGGTTATCAGTTTTCGGTTAAAGAGGTTCTAATCACGATAACGTAACACTGATAGGACTTACGCCAAAAACACCCCTTATCAGGGGACTTTAAGAGGAAATACGTAAATCCTAACTGAGAATGGTGCGTCGGATTTCTCTTGTTTAAACAGAAATGGGCGGAGTGGATAACTCCGCCCGTTTATTTTATTGGATATGCGAATGAACACCGTCAAACAAGTTGGATGTAGCCCATCTGCGTGCCGTCGCCTTTTCGGAGTTCGCCTCTGATGATACGCGTGTATCCACCGTTGCGGTCTTGGTAGCGGGGTGCGATGTCATCGAAGAGTTTGCGTAGGACAGCCTGCTTATCAAGTGCTGTAGGGTTCTCACCTCTGGCGGGTTTATAGTGCAAGTTTGTCCCGTAAAGCATTTTTGCGGCTTGGCGCCGTGCGTTCAAGTCCCCCTGTTTCGCGAGTGTGATTAATTTTTCAGCTACTCGGCGGAGTTCCTTGCATTTAGGAATCGTTGTCCGAATTTGCTCGTGTTCAAAAAGTGCAGTGGCTTGGTTGCGAAAAAGGGCCTTTCGATGGCTTGTCGTCCGTCCCAATTTCCTGCCGCGTTTTCTATGACGCATTTTTTTCCTCCATATATACGTTGTTGTGAAGCGTTATGATTGTAAGGCAGCTTGCTCCAAATCATCTTCACCGATGTCTGCGTCGTCCATATCATCCGGGTCCATTCCGAGTTGAAGTCCCATGTTGGCAAGTTGTTCTTTGATTTCGTTTAGCGAAGTGCGCCCGAAATTCTTGTATTCCAACATATCCTTTTCCTCTTTTGCGACGAGTTCGCGTATGGTCTTAATATTTGCGGTTTCGAGGCAGTTGCTGGCTCGTACAGAGAGTTCAAGTTCGGAGACAGGCTTGGCGAGGTATCGGTTTCGCCGTAGTTTTGCCTCGTCAATCTCAGGTTCCGGTTCAACGTAGTTTTCATCGAATTCTGTGAACAGTTCAAGTTGTTGTAGCAAGATACTCGCTGCGCGCGTAACAGCTTCCTTTGCTGTGATGGTTGCATCTGTCCAGACTTCGAGGTTAAGTTTATCAAAGTTTGTCATATCCCCGACACGCGTTTCCTCTACCCAGAAGTTGACTTTCTCAACGGGTGAAAATTTAGCGTCGACAGGGATTACGCCGATGTTCTGTCCTAACGTTCTATGTTCTTCGGCAAGTGAATATCCTCTACCTGTTTGGGCATGGATTTCTATATCTAACCCCTCGCATTCGTCGAGCGTTGCGATGTGCTGGTCAGGGTTTATAATCTCAACGTGTGCGTTGGGGCGGATGTCAGCAGCGGTAACTTCACCGGATCCTTGGGCTTTCAAAGTAAGTTCCATCGGATCATCTGTTGAGATGTTCAGGCGAACCTCTTTGAGGTTAAGAATAATCTGTACCACGTCTTCCAATACTCCGGGAATCGTGGCATATTCGTGTTTTACCTGTTCAATTTGAATAGCTGTGATCGCTGCACCTTTAATTGAGGAAAGAAGGACTCGGCGTAGTGAATTACCGAGAGTTGTTCCAAATCCGCGCTCGAAAGGTTCAGCGGTATATTTTGCGTAGTCGGGCCGTAAGGATTCTGTGTCAGTTTTTAGCCGCTCCGGCATTTCTAGCTCGGACCTTATCATCGATTTCCTCCTATAGGATTAAACTGAATATTAGAACACATACGAACTAAGGGCACGGCTTTGTAAAATTGCACATTGCCGCTTAATTCTATGTTGGCATCATATTATTGGACATCCCCTGATTTCCACGATTTTTTAATCATGGATCTCTCCTCTGCTTGCTGCGCTTGTTGCAAGCAGGTATCTGCTTAATTAACAGAAATCCGATTTTGACAACGGAAAAATCGGAGCAGAAACCCAATAATTAAAAATATGTGCCTATCGGGAGTAAAGTTCAATGATGAGTTGCGTTTCAAGGTCCACGGCGATCTGTTCTACGATAGGGGCTCCCTGAACACGTCCTTCTGCTTTATCGGGGTCAATTTCGAGCCATTCAGGTGCCCCGCGTTGTTGCGAATACTCAAGTGCTTCCTGAATGATAGCGAGGTTTCGGCTCCGTTGACGTGGTGTGATAACATCACCGATCTGCACGATATAGGAAGGAATGTTAACACGCTTACCGTTGACGGTGAAATGATTGTGCTTCACGAGTTGACGTGCCTGATTTCGAGAAGTCGCGAACCCGAGTCGGTAAACGACATTGTCTAATCGGCGTTCAAGGAAACTAATCAAATTCTCACCAGCAATACCTGACTGACGGGCAGCTTTGAAATAATAATTCCGAAATTGTTTTTCAAAAACCCCATAGGTCCGTTTGACTTTCTGTTTCGCGCGTAGTTGTCGCCGGAAGTTGTCGCGACCTCGGCGAGGTGGTGTTTGTCCGTGTTCTCCAGGCGGGTAGCTCCGGCGTTCAAAAGCACATTTGGGGCCGTTGCACCGCCGCCCTTTGAGAAAGAGTTTTTCGCCTTCCCGTCGGCATAATTTACAGACTGCGTCTAAATATCTGCTCATTCGTTTTCCTCAATACCTCAAACCCGTCGTCTCTTAGGGGGACGACATCCATTGTGTGGGATCGGAGTCACGTCTTTCATCAAACTAATTTCGAGTCCAGCTGCGGCGAGTGCCCGTATAGAAGACTCTCTGCCGGATCCGGGACCTTTGACTCTAACCTCCACGCGTTTCATGCCGTGATCCATTGCCCGGCGTGCACATGCTTCTGCTGTCTGTTGTGCAGCAAAAGGTGTTGACTTCCGTGAACCTGTGAAAGTCATTCCAGCGTTTGCCCAAGCAACGGTGTTTCCGTTTAAGTCTGTGATCGTAATAATTGTATTATTGAAGGTAGCTTGGATATGTGCTATACCTTCGGGTACATTTTTGCGTTCTCTTCTTCTTCCACGCAAAGCGGTTCTCCTTTCGGTTAATAGTTGTCAGTTAACAGTTACCAGAGGTTTTCGATAGTTCCAAAGTTTCTTAACCTTGACCAACAACTTAGAAGAAACACCCAAGCAAAAACACTACAGAGACTTTTACTATGGCGCGAGTTGTTGGTCAAAACTGAAAGATTTTTTCGGAGAAAAAATCGTACTGAAAACTGTTAATTTCTTCTAACTGATGGCTTTTAACATTAGCCGCCCTTGCGTGCTGCCTCTTTGGCTTTTCTGCCGACAGAGATAGTTCGCGCTTTTCCCTTACGGGTACGGGCATTTGTATTTGTGCGCTGCCCGCGGACCGGCAATTGCCGACGATGCCGTAAGCCTCGATAGCTGTTGATATCCATCAGGCGTTTAATATTCTGATCGATTTCGCGTCGCAAGTCACCCTCGATTTTATAGTCTTGAATTTTGTCTCGGAGTTGACTAATCTCATTTTCAGCGAGCGTGTCAACTTTTTTTCCGGGATCAATTTCAAGGTCGGTAACAATTCGCGATGCGGTGTAGCGACCAATGCCGTAAATTGCTGTTAGTGCGATGTCTATCCGTTTTTCTCGGGGTAAATCAACCCCAGCAATCCTTGCCATGTATATCCTCCTTTTTCAGTGTTATCAGTTATCGGTTTTCAGTTATCAGTTAAGAGGTTTGGGAAACGATAACGTTCTTTGGTAACTGTTATGACCGGTTTGGGTAAGGATCGTTACCAGAAACTTGGAACCCTCCGAAGTTAACTGA
>JAPPDN010000178.1 GCA_028824575.1 Candidatus Poribacteria bacterium
ACATCCTGCCAAGGTGCCAACAGGCAGGATGTGGTCCACCGCACATCGAATGCGGGATGTATGCTATTGGATACATAACTAAAATAGATTATATTTGGTTATGTATATCAGGAAACAAAAAGGAATATACACTGTTTTTATGGGAAGAGTTGTTTTGAGGAAGATATTTATTTGTTGTTTTTTAGTTGACTTTTAGTTATTTAAAAAGTGATCGTCAGGCAGCCCTGATGCTTTATTTATCTTTTTCGATTCTTTTTTTTCACCCTATTTAGGATGTTCCGTCCAACCTACAGGCTACAGAAGATTGAGAGTGAACAGGCTAACAGCCTATTCTACAGAAGATTGAGAATGAACAGGCTAACAGCCTATTCTACAGAAGATTGAGAATGAACAGGCTAACAGCCTATTCTACAGAAGATTCAACAGGAAACCAACAAAATGTTTCCGCGTAAAATCCGGTTCGGTTAGGAATGCAGATCGCATTTGGGGTGTTTTTGATAGGGTATTTCTGCGTATTGCTTGGGTGTTTCTTCGCGTACGCCGCAAAACCGAACCTACCGGGCCTGGGAGCGGAGTTGCTTGATTATCTCCGTTTCTATTCTCCAATGTGCTGTGCGACGAGTGTTAAATCCAAAATATTGACGATGCCATCACCGTTGAGGTCTGGCGTTTTCTGTCCGAAGCGTGAGGCAATGAAGGTGAGATCCAAAATGTTGATGATCCCGTCGACGTTGACATCCCACGGGGTTTGTGTAAGGGACGGCGCGAGGTCCCATAAGAGAATTGTGCCGTCATGACTTGCACTGGCAAGGTCCCAATCCGCAGTTGTATTGAAGTCCGGAGATGTGTGGTTCGGTAAAAATGAAACGGTGCTGATGGCAGCAGCTCTTGTAATTGAATGCACGTTCGTATGTCCCGTTAAGAGTGCAAGTTGTTCACCAGTAGATGCCTCCCAGAGACGAATGGTGTTGTCGTGACTACCACTGGCGAGTAGACTGCCATCGAGCGAGAATGCCAAGGTTGTGACATCGTGTGCGTGTCCTCTCGTAAAGTAGAGGAGATGTTCGCCCGTGTCTGCACGCCACAAACTAATGCCGCCGCGGTGGGTTCCGATGGCAATCGTTTTCTCATCGGGTGAGAACGCGACGACGGTGTTGAGTCCTGGATCAAGTCCTCTACCGATTTCAGGCGTTACGGATTTCTCTGTATAGACATCCCACACCCGGAGTGTTTCCGGTCCCTTCCATCCGCCACAGGCACGCAGGCTGCCGTCATGCAAAAACGTTAACCCATCAGCCCCTTGCCTGTCAAAGGTCGCTTGCAGTTCGCCGGTGTGCGTATCCCATACTCGAATGGTATCATCATAACTGATGCTGGCAATTCTGTTCCGGTCATAAGAAAAGACGGCGGCAAAAATCCTTCCCGTATGCCCAGAGAGTGTAACATATCGTTCTCGGGTGGAGGTATTCCATAGGTACATCATGCCATCCCAATCTGCACTGACGAGGGTTGTCCCATCTGGTGAAAATGCCACAGTCGTGATTATATCGGTGTGTCCCTTAAGCACCGCTTGGAGTTCGCCTGTATGCGAATCCCACAAGCGAACGAAGTTGCCCCGTGAACCCCCTCCACTGGCAATAGTCGTACCATCAGGTGAGCGTGCCAGTGCCGTGAAACCTTCTGTCCACCCTGTGAGGGGTGTCTGAAATTCTTTAGTTCGGGTGTTCCAAAAATGGAGGGTGCTATCTTCACTTGCACTGACCAGCGTTGTTCCAGAGGGTGAGAAGGCGAGTGCCCGGATGTCAGAAGTATGTCCCTCAAGCGTTGCGTTAAGTCCCCCAGTGCGAGCATCCCACAAACGCACCTTGTTATCCCGATGTCCACTCGCCAATATTGTGCCATCGGACGAGAGCGCAAGTGCTGGAATGCCACGGGTGCTTTCTCCGAACATGAGGGTTGATAATTGGCGACCTGTCCCAACATCCCACAAGAGGATAGTGGTGCCAGAACCACTCGCTGCCAAGGTTGCGCCGTCCGGTGAGAAAACGAGTCCATAGAGGAAACCCAAATTAGTTTCAAGTGTCTGCATCAATTTACCCGCGGATGGATTCCAGAGTTGGATGTCGCCTTCCGAGTCTCCACTGGCGAGGATCTTTCCATCTGGTGAAAACGCCAAGGCGTATGTCCACCTCGCAGGTCTTGCCAGGACGTTTTCCTGTCTACCGGTGTTTGCATTCCATAAACGAATCTCACTTGAACTTGCACTTGCGATCGTTTTTCCGTCTGGGGAGAATGCAACGCTATAGACAAAATTCTCATGTCCATAGAGCGTGGTCCGGTGTTGCCCTGTTTTAGCATCCCAGATCCGAACTGTGCGATCCAAACTGACACTGGCAAGTGTCATGCTGTCGGGTGAAAACGCAGCTGCCTGAACCCAGCCTGTATGTCCAGTGAGCAGAGCGATTTCTTCATGGGTGCGCGCCTCGTAGAGCCAAACCCCAATTGAACTGACGACAGCAAACTGTGTGCCATCCGGTGAGAATTCTATATCAGTAATAAAACCTTTGCCGAACCGGACTTTAGCACCCTCAGGCAAATTTCTGTAACGGGAGTCTTGGGCATGAACATTTGGCGGCAGCGCGAATAGCACTAACAAGAGGAATGTGAGGGAAATCAAGCGCAGGAGACTGGGTAATTGTTCCTTTATCATAAAAGACCTTCTAAAAGAGTTTTCAGTTTTCAGTTACCAGTAATCAATCGCTCGTTTGTGGAAACCGTGAAAACGTTTGAAGTTGTCACACACTTAACTGACAACTGAGAATTGGTCACGATTTTACCTATTTTCCGAAATGGTTGGCTACAAGCACCAGATCCAGAATGTTAACGATGCCATCGCCATTGAGATCAGGTGTGTCCTGACCGAACCGCGATGCAATTAATGTTAAATCCTGAATGTTTACAAGTCCATCGCTGTTAAGGTCCAATCGGTTTTGTGCGGGTTCAAATTCCCAGAGGAGGATTGTATTGTCCGTACTTGCGCTGGCGAGCGTGGTGCCATCCGGCGAAAAGGCAAGTGAAGTGACATCATTCCTATGACCATAAAGGGTTTTGTAGTGTTCACCGGAATGGACGTTCCACAAGCGGATCGTTTCGTCGCCACTTGCACTGGCAAGCGTTCTCCCATCTGGTGAAAATGCCACTGCCCAGACATCAGCCGTATGACCCTGAAGGGTTAAAGAACGCGGCGTTTGTTCTCCTACAGTTAATTTCCATAACCGGAGCGTGTCATCCCAGCTACCACTGGCAAGAACCCAGTGATATTTATAGGGGTTGGGTAACCCAACCCCTACTGGTGAGAATGCCAAAGCGAGAACGCCATCTGTATGCGCTGTCAGGGTCATCTGCGGTCTATTTGTAGGCGTACGCTCCGAGTCGAGATGCCACACTTGAATTGTGCCGTCCCCGTTTCCGCTCGCGAGGAACATTTTAGATGTATCTTGGCTATCCGGTGAAAATGCCAAAGCATAAACCCAACGCGTGTAGGTTTCCAACCTTCCGATTTGCTGTGCGATATCGGTATCCCATAGCCGTATGATTGTATCTTCCCAACCGCTTCCACTGGCAAGGGTTTTTCCGTCTGGTGCGAACGCCAACGACTGAACCTCACGCCTCTGTCCTTCAAACGTAGTTTTGAGTTCATCAGTGTGTATGTTCCACAAACGGATCGTCTTATCCCAGCTTCCGCTGGCAAGCGTTGTGCCATCT
>JAPPDN010000725.1 GCA_028824575.1 Candidatus Poribacteria bacterium
TATGAGACACGGTAAATTTTCGGTGGGTTCTCGTCTCGTCCAAACTTCGGCAGGCAAATCAGACGGAAGGAATGGGTTCATCAGTGTAGGCTACAGTGGATCGCTCTTCCAACACTATCTGTCCGCGTTTTTTGTGGATCCGGATTTCGTCAACCGGCTCGGCTATCAACCATTCACCGGCTACCGCGGCGTAGGTTTGGGTAGTTTCATCAAAAACGAATGGCGTGAGGGATTCTTCCGCAGAGCATCCGCTTCTGTCCAAAGCCAAATCTCTAATACTTATGAAGGTGAAGTCTTCCGGCGTGACTTCTATGTATCTTCACTGATCCTAACGCATAGCGACTATGCACTCGCTGCTGGCTGGAGAGGCGGGCAATTTGAAGAGTTCAATGATAGTGTTTTTAGCATTGGATGCCGGGCGCGCGCTTCTGACAGATTCAATAATATCGGTATTACCTACAATTGGGGTGAACAGGCAGGTGAGACGATTCATCGCATCAGCGGAAATCTTAATCTCCGCGCCTATGGCTTCACCGCAGGACTTTCCTCACAAATCCAGTGGCATTTTGAGAGACGTTATCAACAGGTTCTAACGATCACCTACGACTTCAGTCCCGCCTTAAGCCTCGGCAGTCGCCTAATCTGGCAAGTCGAGGGTATCAACATCTATTTCGCATTACGCCGATCAGGTTATGCTGGCACAGATTTCTTCATCATTCTCGGGGATACGAATGCCTCGGAATTCAAACAACGTTTGATCGCAAAGGTCGTTCGGTCGTTTTAGAGTTTTCTCAATCCCTGGTGCTTTTACGCTACTCTGATTGGGTTTCTGCTGGTATTTGACGCTAAGCGGGTGCTATAATTACAGAAGGCGTTCGAGAAGAAAAACCTTGCCAATCCGTTGCTGAAAACGATCAGTCGAATGCGGCATCCAAAACAGTTCACCGAATGGACAGATGAAGTCACATCACTGGTCTGGCCCCTACGTGAATTCAAGAGAGTTGTGTTTCAGTCCTATGAAGGCGAGACACCGCTCGACATGGCGTTGCGTGAAGGCAACGAAGACATTGCCAACGCACTCAAGCGATAATTGAAAATTAGACTGTGGAACCTGTGCTAAACTCGCTACCTGATCGGGAGAGTTATTCCAATCCATCTTGATGATCCCAAACAAGTGCCTGCCCGAGAAGGTGATGACAAAACCACTTTAGGTTCTGCGACATCACTGCCCGGGCAGCCCGTGGTGCTACATTCGGCACCCCGTGTCCCATACTCGGATATCGAAAGAATTCAACAGCGATCCCCTGTGCTTCAAGGACACGATGCAATTCTTGTGCGTTTGCGAAAGGGACAACGGCGTCGGTATCGCCGTGCTGGATGAGGGTCGGTGTTTCTCTATTTACACTGGCAGTTACAGGAGATGCCTGCCGATAGATTTCTGGAATCTCTTGCGGAGTGCTACCGAACACTTTCTCCGCAAAACGATGAAATTCGGACATCGCGTGATAGGTTGTCCAATTGGTGATAGCTCCACCTACACTTACTGCAGTAAAGTAATTTGAATGTGTAGTTGCAAAGGCCGCCACAAAACCACCGTAACTCCAACCCGCACAACCCACACGATCTACATCTACGTATCCCTGGGCAATCAGATGGTCAATACCACTCTCCATATCCCATAATTCACCGGTTCCAATGTTCTTATGGTTCAATTCAAGGAAAGTATGTCCTCGCCCGTCTGAACCGCGGTAGTTCGGCTTCAGCACGAGAATTCCACGAGCAAGGAACTGGAGTGTTGGATAAAACCAGCGATCTTCCCAGTCGAGTTGAAGTTGAAGTGACGCAGTCGCCGGACCTCCATGCCCTATCACGATAAGTGGATATTTCCGGGCAGGATCGAAATCAGTGGGTTTAAATAGAACGCCCTCAATTTTTGTATTGTCCCTGCTCGTCCAGTGTATTGTCTCTCTTGTACCCCATGACCAATCTTTACATAAAGCACCGAAAGTTGTGATTTTCTGATGATGCGTTGTGAAGGACCAGCCAGATGAGCAGTCCGTCTTGTGAACAACAGCGAGCTCTGGGATAGCGTTCGGTCCCGCTGCCACAAATGCCAAAACGCCTGTATTAGAGATGTCAAAGCACTTAAAAGGTGGCGTGTGAAGGGGATATACGTCTTCCAAATCAAGAACATCTAACTGACCCAATAGATCGAGTCGCGCGATATAGGGCACTGTTCCATCAATATAGTGGAGATAAATGCCTTGAGCATTCCATTGTGCTGTAAGAATCTGTCGTTCAAAGTGAGGGGTCAGACAACACAAATCTGATACCGATGCCTCGGAAGATGGAGAACATGTCCAGAGCGACCATGGCTCGTTTGAAAAGAATTTAGACCGTCCTCCGTCCCAGTTGAGCAAAAGTGTTTTTTCGTCAGGAGCGATGTCAAGAACAGTCGCCATTGCAGGTAAATTTAGTCGTTCCCAGGGTGGCATTGATTCCCTATTTTCCTCGGATACGGCGATTCTTTTCAGTTCCGCGGGACTTGCGAAAAGTCGCCAAACCTGCACTTTATCAAAATTTTGCTGAAATTGGCAATTCAGATAAAGGGTGTTCTTTGATGCCCAGAGATCCGATATTTGCAGAGAGGGATCCAGTTCCTCCGTTAACTTCAGCGTATTGGGTGAATCGTCCGACAGCATGTCTACGGATGTTTCTTCATCGGACAAGCTTGCATAGAAAAGTTGTGCTGTTCGCGACTCATGACTCACACGAATATAAGAACTGTCCTGCCCCTCATATTCAACACTCGGAGAAGTGTCGGTTCGATAGATAACCCCATTACCGTAGCACCAGAACTCCTCCACACCGGATGGAGAACACGTAATCGGCATACCAGAAACACCAGCGTCACGGAATATCCATATCTGTGGTTTTTCTCCAACACGCGCTGAGCCTTCTGTATCGCGCCGCAGCACCGCAAGCGTCACGTCATCTAGCCACCGCGGGCGCCAGGCATTCTCGGATATTTTCCGCGTGTCGTTTTGATCTATGTCGTGAACAAAGCAGGTTCGGACATACTCATCTGTTGTCCAATCCGCCGTTCGCACTACATAGGCGACACATTTTCCACCGGGAGCAATAGCAATCTCAGTGATGAATGGAAGAGAGATCGTATCAGTGATGGTAGGTATATGCTGTTGTTTTTGCATCGGTGTTCTCTTTGGACTCTTTGAACATTCCTCGCGTGGAGATGTTCAGATATTTTCGCCTTTTATTATGGGTATCTTTCCCAACAACCAAAAGGCAGCCTCCTACCTGATTGAATTGAATTGGAAGGGGACCCAGCCATGCTGTAGGTAATGCTCTATCCGCATCACGGATTCTCTTAAGAAACTTTCGCCCCATGTTTGATATACCGGATTTGACCAGTTGCAAACCCAGTTAA
Organism: Candidatus Poribacteria bacterium; assembly: GCA_028824575.1. Classification (GTDB taxonomy): domain Bacteria; phylum Poribacteria; class WGA-4E; order WGA-4E; family WGA-3G; genus WGA-3G. The sequence continues at coordinate 3,449 of JAPPDN010000725.1, forward strand.
CCAAAAAAACCGTACGCAGAGCAGTAAACGTCTCAAATTGCGCTTTATAATCCGCTGACAGCGATCGCACCTTTTGATAGCCACCGAAGAACGCAGACCATTGTGTTTGGAAATCTGGACGGTGCCGCAAATAAGAGAGGGTTGGCACGCAATCATAGAGATAGTAACCCAGGCCACAGTCGCTAAAATCAATAAAATGTATGTTCTGACCATGAAAGAGGAAATTAGCAGGTTGGGAATCGCCATGAATCATTCCAAAAACCTCTGAACTTTTGCCGATCTGTCCCATCTGTGTACAAAGTTCTCGAATC
>JAPPDN010000174.1 GCA_028824575.1 Candidatus Poribacteria bacterium
ACTTGCCCTGTGTCCTCAAGACACTATGACACGACAGAGAAACGCCAAGATCATAGAGAGACGCGGCAAGGCGAAGGAGGCTGTAACGCAATACCTGATACTCCTCAAAGACAATCCGAACGCGCTGAGTTACAACTACTATCAGGTCATGCAGACTTTCTTTTCCGCAGGCAAAGTTGATGAACTCGTTTCGCTCGCGAAAGATATGATTGTTCCATCTGTCGGACTGAACTATAGCAACTTTTTCGCAGAAGGCGTGGCACGTCAGTCCCTTGAAAACAATAATCCTAAAGCCGCTATTGAACTCTACGAAAAAATTATTGCCGTGCAGCCAGACAACACTTCTTCATATACCGCATTGGCTTCCGCTTATGTCGCTGCAGGTGATCGTGAAAAGGCGATCCAGCTCCTACGCGAAAAACTGGACGCAAAAGATACAACACTATCGCCTAATCCACACATCCAAGTGGATATTGTATCAAAACTGACTGAGTTCTACAAAGCATCAGATCAGATAGCGGAATTGCTAACCGAATATGAAGCAAAACTCGATGTGAAACCCGACGACGCGTTGCTAACTTATCTCGTCGCTTCTATGAAAATTGCAGCGGACGACCTTGAAGGAGCAGACGCGCTCGTTGACAAACTTCTTGATGATTCAACACTTGTGGACACACACTGGTTAAACAATCTCGCCGACGCTTACCGAGGCGCGAATGACAGAGATCGGGAACTGCATTTGCTGGAGTCTACAATCGCGAAAATCAATCATCAAGATACACGGCACCTTACAGAAACCTATCAAAAACTTGGCGCGGCTTATGCCAAGAAGGGTGAGAAAGAGAAAGCGCAAGATACATTCCGTAAGATGGGGACCCTCCGCCTACTTCAGGGGCGTGGCTCGTATGAGAAGGAGCAAATCGCGAACACGTACCTGCAACACGAAATGTGGGACGATGCTGAGGCACTCTTTACCGAGATCATTAATGACTTCTCAACACAACAGTGGACCCGTGAACAGGCGCAACGACAGTTGATGCAAATCAAGCAGCGACGTGATGGGTTGGCGAAGACAACCCGTACGCCTGAAAAAACGGAAAAGTTTGATGTCGGGATGCAAAGAACGTTAGCACAACAGTACGTCCAACAGAACGAGGTTAAAAAGGCGGTAGAAATTTACGAGAAACTCGCAGAGGTGATGCCGGATGATCTCGAATCACGCGCACAACTCGCAAATCTCTACTCACGTCAAAATAAGCACGATAAGGCGGTAGATACTTGGAACGCCTTACTTGACGAAGATCCCGAAAACACAAAGTATCAGGACGGACTCGTTGATTCTTACCAAACTGCTGACAAAACTCCCGAAGCACTTGAACTCGCACAGCAATACATCGAAGCGGATACAGAGAACGGTGTCCACTACGCGCGTCTCGCGAAACTTTATGCTGCCGAAGACCGCGTTGACGATGCTATTGAGGCATATCAAAAAGCCGTTGAACGTAATCCCGGTGATGGAAAGGTTTATCGTCAATTGGCACAACTCTACCTTCGGAAGGATGATCTGGATGCCGCAGAGAAGGCATTCAAGGATGCCATCCAATACACAGGACAAGAGTGGGAGCGTCGGAGTATCGAACGGCAGCTCATGACTGTCTACAAGCGTCAGGGCAAATTAGAAGAGATGCTAAAGCAGGCGGAAGAGGCTGGCACGATAACGCTTGAGATGCAGCGAAACCGCGCACAAGACTACCGTAACGCCGGTGAATTTCAGAAAGCTATTGATGCTTATAAAAAAGCCTTGGATATGACCACCCAGAGTTATGAACGCGGTAACATTACCAACGAGTTACTGAAACTATACGTGCAAATTGGCGATAACGATTTGGCGGTGGAACTCTATGAGAATCAGTCTCAGTCCGGTCCAATGGGTAGTTTCTCTATTAGTTCCAGTTCGTCCGGTTTCAAAATTATGACTGCTGGAGATGAGGCGCGCGAGACCTTGATTAATGCCTATAAAAATCAAGGGAAACTTGGTCAATTGGAAACCATCTTTAAGGACAAACTCGAAAAGGACGCACAGAATCCAGCGGTTCTTGAAATGGTTGCTGAAATTTACCGGAATGCGCGCGATTATGAAAAGACGGCAGAAGCATATCAGGCACTTTGCAAAGCACAACCGAGTAACCTCAACAGCTTTTTCTATGCCGCTGCCGCACTGCAAAAAAGCAACCAACCTGAACTCGCAGAAAAGTTGATCAGCCAAGGTGAGACCGCGGTTTCAACCAATCCGCGCGCACCATTCGATATCTTTTTACTCATGACACTTGCATCTATCTGTGCTGAGGGTGAGTTGTACGACTCGGCAGTCAAATTTGCTGAGGACGCAGTGGCTGCAAGCTCACGGATGGGCGGTGGGCTCTCTTCGCTGAACGAGTATGTATACGAAATTCTCGGGAAGAGTTACCTCGGCGCGAAGCGGTATGAAGAGGCTGTTGATGCCTATAAACAGATGGCGAACATTGCCAGATTTGACCAAGGGCGGGAAAGAGCAGAGGAGGCAATACGTCAGGCTTACACTGAAGGGAAACTCTATGAAAAGCAGATTCCCGAGCAGTTACAGAAGATCAAGGAAAACCCTGATGACCTTGACGCGCATTTCGCGCTTGCTGAAAGTTACGAATTAAGCGATAACGTTGACGATGCCATCGCACAATACCAGAAAATTAGTGAACTCCAACCCGACGACGCACAGTGGCACAAAAAGATTGGCGATCTTTCTCAAAAGCAGCGGCAGACGGATGAAGTCGTTGAAGATACGGCACTCGACTTGGTCGGAAACGGAAGTTATGTGGAGATTACCGATAGTGCTACGCTGAACAATATCAGCCAACAGGTAACCGTGACGGCATGGATCAAACCAACCGATTTTCCGAACAGACATACGCCTATTCTTTACAAAGGGGATGAGCGGACCCCAGAGATCAGTAATCGAAGCTACGCACTCTGGCTACGCAACGATGGTCGGATTCAATTCGCTGCATCGCCAAGTGGTGAGGCAGAAAGAGTGATATATTCGCCACCAGGGTCGATTCCGCTCAACAGATGGCTCCACGTTGCCGGTGTCGTTGACGCACCAAGAAATATCATTAAACTGTTTATTGATGGTTCTCAAGTCGGTACCCGAGATTTTAGAGGGAATCCCAACATTTATGAAAGCAGCCTGCCCGTCCGAATCGGCGGTTCTCATGAAGAAGAGTGGGTAACGCATGCTTCGTTTGTGGGGCAAATTGACCGGGTTTCTGTCTGGGATGTCGCACTAACAGAAGATGAGATCCGTTCAAATATGAACACTCGGTTGAAAGGAGACGAATCCGGCTTAGTCGCTTACTGGGAATTTGACGGAGAAATGGAAGGACATACCCCTGACGCGTCACCTCACAAAAACAACGGTAGACTGGTCGGGGAGGCTAAACTGGAACCTTACACCCGTCAGATTGTAACTGTGGCAGACGCAGAACAGTTGACGCAGGCAGCTGCAGCATATCAAAAAGCGATCCAACTTGAGCCGACCTCTTATGAACTGTACAACCTGCTGGCACAAACGCACGAGAAAGCAGATCGGTTGTCAGAAGCGGAGGCGGTGTATCGTCAGGCATTGGATGCTTCCCTTGAAGAGAACGAAAATAATGCCGTAGTCCGGAGCATCTGGAAGCTTTACGCCGACAAAGATCAGAAAGATAAAGGAATTGCTGTCC
>JAPPDN010000042.1:0-2812 GCA_028824575.1 Candidatus Poribacteria bacterium
GTCTTTGTCCAATGTGATACACACCCGGATGACGGGTTGAAAGAGACTAACTGGGTTACCGATCTCGCAACAAGGGTAGATTCCCGGATTCAAGGGATCGTAGCGTGGGCCCCGCTTGAAGAAGGTGAACAGGTCGCACCCTTCGTCGAAAAATTGGCAGAGAATCGGCTTGTCAAAGGTATCCGCCGCCTCATCCAATCCGAAAGCATAGACTTCTGTGTCCAACCCAATTTTGTGAGCGGTGTCAAGACCCTTTCTCACTACGGCTTGAGTTTTGACATCTGTATCTTCCACCCACAACTCGGCAATGCGATTCGGCTTGTTGAACAGTGCCCGCATGTCCGATTCATTTTGGATCATATCGGCAAACCCGACATCAAGAACCAACTTTTTGACCCGTGGCAAGAGGAGATCCAGACGCTTGCGTCGTTTCCAAACGTCCACTGTAAAATATCTGGTTTGGTAACAGAGGCGAACCTTGAGACGTGGACACCTGCCGACTTACAACCGTATATTGAACACGTCATCAGCTGTTTCGGTTTTGAGCGTGTTATATACGGCAGCGATTGGCCCGTCTCCACACAAGCCAGTGATTATCCACGCTGGGTGCGGACATTGCAGGATGCAGTATCAGGCTGCTCATCCGAGGCGTTGGGGAACCTCTTCCGCGACAACGCTATTAAATTTTATAGATTGGATTCATAAGTAAAAAATAAAAAGGGAAGGTGGTATTTCCCATCCTTCCCTTCTTCCACGCTTCCGTCATTTCCTTAACCGCCTGCTTTAACCTCTCGTCGGCGTGGATGTAAGACAAACTCTGTATAGCCATTCGGCAGTTCGCATCCCTTAAACACCAAGTCTAACGCCGCCTGAAACGCGACGCTCTGGTCATAATTGGGTGCCATGTTTCGATAGTTTGGATCACCAGCGTTCTGTTCGTCAACGATCTGTGCCATCCGCTGGAAGGTCTCTGTCACCTGCGCCTCCGTGACGATTTGGTGGTGGAGCCAATTTGCGATATGTTGACTCGAAATTCGCAGCGTCGCCCGATCCTCCATCAAGCCGACATTGTTAATATCGGGTATCTTGGAGCAGCCAATCCCTTGGTCTACCCAGCGGACGACATAACCTAAGATGCCTTGTGCGTTGTTGTCCAACTCACGCTGAATCTCATCGGGTTGTAACTCGCGGTTTTTCAATAGTGGGGGTGTCAACAGATCCGCTAAACTCGCGCGCTGTCTCGCCGACAATTCTTTTATCCAATTGCCGACATCAACGCGGTGGTAGTGCATTGCGTGCAGCGTTGCAGCCGTTGGCGATGGCACCCACGCCGTTGTTGCCCCCGCCAGCGGATGATTCACCTTCGTTTCGACCATCTCTGCCATCTGGTCAGGTTTCGTCCACATTCCTTTTCCAATCTGTGCGGTCCCGAGCAAGGCGGTCTCAATTCCGATATCAACGTTCCAATCCTCATAAGCGAGCATCCAGGGTTCGTTGCGAATATCCATTTTCGGAATCATCGCGCCCGCCTCCATACTCGTATGGATTTCATCACCGGTTCTATCCAAAAAGCCAGTGTTAATAAAGACGAGTCGTTCCTGCGCGACGCGAATCGCTTCTTTGAGATTGACGGTTGTCCGCCGTTCCTCATCCATAATCCCGATTTTAATCGTATTCGTCGGAAGTCCAAGTGCGGACTCGATCCACTCAAACAACCGAATCGTCATATCGACTTCTTCGGGGCCATGGAACTTCGGCTTGACGATATAGATACTCCCCGTTTTGCTATTGGTGAGGGGGCCATCGCCTTTTAGGTCATGCATTGCAGCGAAGCTCGTTACCATGGCATCAAGGATACCTTCTGGAATTTCCTCACCCTCTGCTGTTATGACGGCATCCGTGTACATGTGGAGTCCAACATTCCGAATAAGGAGTAGACTTCTACCGGGTAATGTCAACGTGCTTCCATCGGGCGCGGTAAACGTCTTATCGGGTGCGAGGCGGCGGGTCAGCATTTCGCCATTTTTCTCGAACGTCGTCTCCAGCGTTCCCTTCATGATACCGTTCCAGTTGCTATAGACGCGCACCTTGTCTGCCGCGTCTACTGCAGCAACGGAATCTTCGCAATCCTGAATTGTCGTGATTGCGGACTCAAGGATAACATCGAACACACCGGCAGGGTGTGCCTTCCCAACCGGATGCTCGCGGTCTATCTGTATTTCAATGTGCAGCCCGTGATTTTGGAGCAGCATCGCGCTGAGTTCGGCGTTGTTTTGGGTAAAACCTACAAATTTGCTTGGATCCGCTAAGCCGACTTCACTCCCGTCCTTGAGTGTTGCGCGTAACTGTTGATCGCCATGAACGGCTTTGAGGGAAAATTCTGTAACGTCAGAGAAACTCCCGGCTTCAAGCCCTGTCATTTCATCTAAAAACTGTTCGGTATATGCGATGACCTTCGCACCGCGGATTGGGTTATAGGTAGCACTCCGCGTCGCACCGTCCGCCTCATCAATCACATCAGTGCCGTAAAGTGCATCGTAGAGGCTTCCCCAACGCGCGTTCGCTGCGTTCAGCGCATACCGCGCGTTATCGGTCGGTACCACAAGTTGCGGACCTGAGATGAGTGAAATCTCCAAGTCAACATCCTCGGTAATCACAGTAAAATCCCGACCTTCCGGGAGTAGATAACCGATTTCAGTAAGGAACGCCGCATACGCCTCGCTGTCCAGCGGTTCATCTTTGCGCGCCAGATGCCATGCGTCGATCTGTTGCTGGAGCGTATCCCGTTTCTCCAAAAGCGATTTGTTCTCTG
>JAPPDN010000042.1:2822-3755 GCA_028824575.1 Candidatus Poribacteria bacterium
GTTCTCTGGTGCGAATGCCGAAACGATGTCGCCAAGTGCTCTCCAGAATGCTTCTGTTTCTACCCCCGTGCCGGGAGCAATCTCATCTCTTACGAGTGCGTACAAATCTTCATCTATTTTGAGACTACCGATTTCAATTCGGTTTCCCATGCTATTTTCTCCATTGCGAAGTGCCGTAGGGCGTTGCTTTGAACCCATATTGCGAATGCTAATTTTCCGTCAACCGATGCGCCGTTGCAACGGTATCCATCTGCCTCAAATCCTCATTATTATGATAGCAACACATCCTGTTTGTGTCAATCATTTTTATTAGCGCGGGATCATTTAGTTTTAAGAAATTATCCGATTTCATATCTTCTTTTACAGATCCGGTGCGGTTAGAAACACACCCCATAGGTGTCAATTTAGTGATTTTTCGTTCGATTCTCGTCTTATTAATTCTGAACTGTGATTTTTTTGATTTATTTGATTTTTGTGATAAGGTCTCTGAGTCCCGTAGGTTGGGTAGAACGGCGTTGAAAAGTGGGATGTGGATATGCCAAAGACCCTGAAAGTTAATATTCGGCTCTATCTACTCATGAACGGAGTGAAACCCAACTTTACGCTGTCAGGGTCTCGGAACCTTCAAGGTATCCAAAGTGTTGGGTTTCACTCGGTTTCTGGGGACTGTGGTGTATCAGGAGCAAGTCGTGTTTTTCTCTGATTTGGCGGGTTTTGGTGGCATCCGTTCTACCCAACCTACGGGACTGAAGAGGGTTTTGAAGTCTTCAAGGTTTTCGCGGAGAATCCGGTTCGGTTAGGAATGCACGTCGCATTTGGTCGAGTACGCCGCAAAACCGAACCTACCGGACCTGGGTCTGAGACGGTTATTATTTCTTAAATTGACACCTATGGTGCGGTTGCAAATCGCACCATAGGTGTCAATTTAGTGAT
>JAPPDN010000549.1 GCA_028824575.1 Candidatus Poribacteria bacterium
GTTTTAGGAAACCAAACGGGTGAATTCGGTTTCTCTGAGAACACTTCATCCGAAAAAGAGACGGCATGGTTTTCCGCCATCCGAATTAAACGCGATATTCTCAAACGTTCAAATGTCGGGATTCTACTTGTAAACAAAGAGCAGCCAGAAGACGCTAACGATAGTTGGACACACAGTAGAGTGGGCGGTATTGATATGAATCTCGCGCTCGGCAAAACGTATCATCTCACAGGTCAGTACGCTGGTAGTTTCCATCCGGGAGCGGATAGAGATAATTTCGCATACACGGTTGATTTCGCGCAGCGGAACTACCTCTGGAGCAGTAGTATCGGATTTGAACGGGTCGCGCCGCACTTTGAGATTAACCAGACAGGATTCTTACGAAAAGAACGAAACCGGGGCTGGCAACGTGCCTATATGCGCACCTCTTATTCTCCATACTGGGGCAACCGCCAGTTTTTCTCTGGCATCACCACCCGCCTCTCGCAAAGTCTTTATACGCCAGAATATTTTAGCGAATGGAGAGAACGGAACCCAAGACTCTCCGTCTCACCTGAATTTGACGAGGATCTGTTCAGGTGGCACGCCAATGCTTACGTCGGAATGGACTTCAGGGAAACCCTTTTAGACGATATTACCGCATACTATTACCGGAGCCGACAGGTAGAACTGACTGAGATATTTATAGCAGACGGATACGGGTTTTCGATTGATACCGACTCCACAAATCCGATAGCGATCGGTATTGAAATAGACTTCTCAGACTATTTTAACTTTGGTCGACAACAGGCAGGCAAGCAGCGGAGCCTCACGCTTGAATCGACCTTACGTCCACTGAGTAATTTTTCGATAGAGTTAGATAGCAGCTACGCGCAGAGTCTTGATTTAGAAGGTGCTATCGATGGCAGATTTTTCGTCAGTTCGTTGCGTGCGACTTATCTATTCACCCGTGAATCGTTTTTGCGGATGTTCGCGCAAGCGAATCGGGAACGTCCACTCTCTGCGGAAATTCATGAGCACTATCTGCTCAGTCTCCTATTCGGATGGGAATATAGCCCGAAGAGCCATCTGTTTGTTGCCTACAATGAAACTTGGAAGGACGCGCCTGTTGGAGCAGGTTTGACTCGTGAGTTACAATTGGAAAACCGGGTTGTTGTGGTTAAAGTAACGTATCTCTATAATCTATAACGATATTCGTTTTCAGTGCTCAGCAGTCAGTGGGAGTTACAACTAAGAGATCCTCCATAGGTGTCAATTTTATAGGACTTACGCATTTTCTCTTAAAGTCCCCCTGATAAGGGGGATTTAGGGGTTAAATCAGCAAAATATACCGTTTCCCCATTCAATTTGCGTAAGTCCTGTTTTATTACAAGATCAAGGGACCTCCTCGGTTTTTAGGAACAACAAACCCTTTGAGGCGGTTCATACGGAGTGTCTGACGGGTACCGTCCACGGAGACACATTCAATTTGGTAATAGTAGACGACATTCGGATTTGCAGTCTTATCAGTGTAGGTATAGGACTGCCTTTTGTCAGTTGTGCCGGCACCTGGAATCATGACGCGATTGATAATTTTGAACTCACCGTCTCTGGTTGCGCTTCGTTTGATATTGAAACCTGCGTTGTTCATCTCAGATTCGGTTATCCATCTGATAATGACTTCACTGCTGGATTTTTTACGCTCAGGACGGAATTTGGAGAGTTTCACGGGTAAATTGGAGAGTTTCACGGGTAAATTGGAAAGTTTCACGGGTAAAGGCGTAGAAGCACGATACCCGGGCATGCCGTGATCACTGCGGTATCCGTAGTAGGTAGGATGCTGGACTACATACTGGGCACCTTTTTTCGCGGTAAGTGCCCATCCATTTGCTGCCGTACCATCATACGGATTCCCTGTTGCGTTGTTACCGTCATACGCTCGGATAATAGAACTCCGTTGGTTTCCCTCAATCAACGGAAGCTTCCATTCAGGTATTTCATCAAGGTTACCGGCAATGTCGCTTGGTCTCCTTCTCCGTGTTCTCTCAGCTGCTGCCATGAGGGTGATTCTGAAAGCGGTTTGGCTCAAGAGGCGATAACCGGGTGTGCCGCCAATAAGGTCTTTTAGGATGACGATACGGTCTGATCGGAGGTCGCCTTTTGCAGCTCCAACACCAGAGTTGGGTCCCTGCTCGGTCACGAGTAGCAGCACTTGGTTTCTATCAAGGACCTTCGCGCCTAAAATGAAGGTGACCGTGGTGGCGAGTACGGACTTATCTTCTGGGTGGTTCTTGATTGTAACTTCCCATCCTTCAAGGCTAACTTTCTTTCCACTTCTGTTATGGAGTTCGATCCATTGCGGAGACTTGTTGGTGTTGGTGGCGTACATGATTTCACTGATGGCGATATTGAACCGTGCAGCTACCGGGACGGTATCCTCTTCAGCACCGACAACGTCTTGGATGCCAAACGCCAATATGAGTGTCGCAAATATACCAAAGACAAACCCTTGAGCGATCAAGCCTTTCATGAAAATATCCTCCTGTATTTCCAAGTTTCGGTTTCAACACGCGTCTTGCCAACTATTATAACCCACATCCGTTGTCTCGTCAAGTTTTCCGAAACTGTAAAACTGAGATACAACTATTCATTTTCATCTTTAGTTGTGAACCAATTCGCTTTTTTTTCAAGAAATATGAATTTTTCAGAAACCTGAAGGTTAAATGTTTTAGGGTCAATAAGAATCATAAAAATTTGACACCTATCCCTAAAATATGTTATAATACTTAACATATATAAATTCTAAATAGGACTCTCGGATGTTTTATTTATCGTCTATCACACTGATGCATAAAAATTGCCTCTGCACGTCCACCGGTCTTGGTGTCGTGCGGATTGGTATTGCCATGCGTCGCGCAGTGGTGGGCGAGTAAGTGAAGCATAAAACACTTTCCGAATTACACAATATAACGCCCATCACTGAACGCCACAAAATGAGATTTCGGTGAGGGTCTTTCTTTTTTAAAGGACAACAAAATATCACGTTTGCAGGCAAGAAAAATCTAAAAGAGGAGAAAAGATGCGCCACAGAATCGTTCTTCTGATATTCGCGATGATCGCTGCAGCGAATCTAAATGTCGAAGCCAACAAAAAAATCAAACCGCTGCTAACGCGTGAAGCGATCGAAATTGATGGACACCTCAACGAAGAAGCCTGGTCTCAGACCCAAATGATTGACGACTTTACGCAACAATCACCCGATGAAGGACAGCCGATTACCGAACGCACAGAAGTTCGCATGTTGTATGACACGGAAAAACTTTACATCGGATTTGAGTGCTACGATTCCCAACCTGACAAGATTGTTGCCAACGAAATGCGGCGCGACGGGCAACTCTGGCAAAATGATAATGTTTACATTATGCTTGACACCTATGGTGATAAGCGGCAGTGCTTTTTCTTTCGGACGAATGCGCTCGGTGCGCTATCAGATACGGCAGTCACAGACGGTGGCGAAAACCTCAACGGCAGTTGGGACTGTATCTGGGAAGCCGCGGGGCGACAACACGAAAAAGGGTGGACAGTTGAAATAGCGATTCCCTTCAATCAGTTGCGATTTAAGAAAAACGATTCAATGGTATGGGGTGTGAATTTTGGACGCAATATACAACGGACAAACGAAACCTCGCAGTGGATTCAGGTACCTCGAAGTCAGAGTTGTCCCGGGACATACCATCCGATATATCAAGGCAAATTAAACGGGCTACAAGGTG
>JAPPDN010000464.1 GCA_028824575.1 Candidatus Poribacteria bacterium
ATCAGCCACAGGCACACGGGGTACCTTAGCAATACCACATTCAATCGCATCAATCAACGCGAAATCCGAAACGACCCAAGGAAACAACACACCTTCGCTGAGTTTTTTTCCGCTCGGCGTGGTGGTTGAATATCCTTGGCCACTCAGAAAGAATGGTGTTGCAGATAAATCATAGACCTGTTTTACACCGATTTTTGCTTTTACCGCCTCAATTCCGTTTATCCACAAACGCGCTTCGTCTTCTTCTGACGCGGATTTCTCCTTCTTTTTCGGACGGTAGCAGTGATGCGCTTCATCGTTCAGGACGATGATATTCTTCTTGCGACCAAGTCCCCTACAAACGCGAGCCACCATCTCTTCCGGTGTTTCCCTGAAGTTTTCAGCACCAGCACCAAGTACTTGTTTACCTATTCTGCTGAGCTCCTCTTTTGTGCGGCGTTGAAAAGCGTGATAGTTCGTGATAATAATCTTTGCCTGACAGAGCGTATCATAATCTGCTCGCGGTACCAGATTCATTTTTTGATAGTCGTTCCCCGGTTTTTCTGGATAAAGCACCTGAAGCCGGTCCCGAATTGTCACACCCGGGGTCACAATCAAAAATCCATCAGCAAAAAGGGTACTCTTCGGATTCGCAATTTTATTCAGCGTATGATACACAATTAGCATTGCCATCACAACCGTCTTACCGCTACCCGTCGCCATTTTAAAAGCGATTCGGAAGAGATCCGGATTTGCTTCCTCGTTTGCTTCTACAAGTTTATTGTAAAATGAATCGTTTCGCTGTTTTTTATCATACTCGTTGAGATAGATAGCAGTCTCCACGGCTTCACGCTGACAGAAATAGAGACGTGGTTCGTTTTCTGGATTGTTCCAATGTTCAAGAAGTCGCCGCGTCGTTGGGGTTACATCGGGATAACCGCTATTCCGCCACGCTGCTACTTGTGTCCGAACACTGTTGATAAATGCATTCGCCTCTCGGAGATCGCGATCAGGAAGTTCAAATTGTAATTGTGCCTCCTGTGCCACTCCTGACTGCTTTTTCGGTTTTGGGAAGGGCATGAAGTATTCACTTCTGCGTCTGCCATTAGTGATCTCTTCAGTGATGCCGCGGGCGTTGAATTTAAAGTGCCGTTTCGGTTCTTCAAAGGGACTATTGATAACTGGGTTGTCTATATTAACTGTTGACATGTGAATACCTTCTATCTGCCCATTTAGGCGTGTCGATTCTCCAATTCAATTATGGTTGTCAAGATACGGCAGAACTCTTGGCATTCATAGATTTCTTGAATTTCATCTTCGTTATAGGTGCCTGTTTCACGCGCGTTCTTGAAGTAGGCGAATGCGGTTTTGAAATCTGATATTGCCTCTGCAATTGTGACGTGATCCCTACCCGGAATCTTTCCTTGATAATTGTTCTCCATCCAAGCTTGAATATTGCCGAAATTCCGAATTGGAATAGGTGGCGATACAGTAACTGCAATACGCTGCCACTCCTGTGATCCGAATAGAGACACGCAATTTCCGTCGGTATATGCTGCTTGATGTGTTTCGAGATATTCCACGGCAATTTCAAGATCATCAATAATCCCGTCTAACATGATAGATGCCGCAGTCACATTCCACGCCCGTTCTGGTATATGTATATCATCTTGCATAGCATCCCTCTTGCTGAATTCTGTTAGTTGAGGCGCTAGCGGTTATCAACACAGATAGAATTAATTTGAAATTTCTCATCCGTAAAGTGTAATCATTTTTCTACCTCAATGGTCTCATTATAATTCAGGGACGACATCCCAAAGCAGCACTGTTCCACCTTCACAACCAGTTGCAAGCGTGCCTCCATCCGGTGAAAAACAGAGGCTACTAATTTTCGCCGTATGTCCTGTAAAGGTTTTCAGGTGTTCGCCTGTGGTAACATCCCAGAGCAGCACACGCCCACCGCTATGCCCCGTCACAAGCATACTACCATCAGGATTAAAAGTAAGTGAATTCGCGTAACCAATATATTCAAAAGCACAGCATTGTTTACCGGTACCAACATCCCATAACACAATCCTGTGATCCCAAAGCCCACCGCTGTCTGCAAGTGTACGACCATCCGGACTAAAGGCTATAGAATAGGCACCACCACCTACCACTGTAAGCGTTTTGAGGCGGGTACCAGTGCTAATATCCCATATACTAATCGGACAGGGACCGTCAAGAACATACTTCTTACATTCACTTATCGCGAGTGTTTTACCGTCCGGACTGAAAACGGCACCTAAAATACTGCTCATACTATCTGCCATGAGAGTTTGACGTTTTATAGAGGTGGCGATGTCAAAAATGTGGATCTTATCAACTTCCATATCCGACATAGCGAAGACTCTTGCAGCAAACGCGTTTCCATCTGGACTGAAAGCGACAAAATCGCCTTCATAGTCGTGTATAGTGCGGATGCATTTTCCCGTAGATGTTCTCGATATTCGGATTGTCCCCTTTTGACAGGCATTCATGAGCGTTTTACCATCCGGACCAAAAAAGGTAGTGGTAATAGGTGCTGCGTGTCCTGTAATGAGGGAAATTTTTTCCCCTGTTTCTACGTTGTAAATCAAAACGTTGTTTCTCCGGGCGACTGATAGCTGAGCACCATCTGGAGAAAACTGGATGTCCCGTATTGGGTCTTGCCCGAGGCACATCCTTGGATACTCGAGTAAATGACTATCGTTTGTTTTCATAGTGCTTTAATCCATTTTAGGATGCCGCCTTTTCTCGCGGCGTTCATGCAAATGGCGGATGTTCTCCTCACAGATAAATTCAACTATCAAATTGTTCTCAATGAACACCTGTCGAGCTTCATACCACTGACTATCTACAGACTGTAAAATAGTTGCTTTTTGTTGATACACATCCTCGTAGATGACTGCGACAACAATAAATTTATGGTCGTCCGAGTCGAAATTGCTGAATACCGGGGGTAACTCCTCAAAACCTGTTCCATCCTCAGATGGCGTAATAGGCACTTGCACACATTCCGCTGGATTCTCATAATTGCGGATGAACCATTCCAAAAAGTGTCCGCCATTCCGCGTGTCTGTCGTCGAATCGTCATCTTCAAGGTAGTCTATGTACTCGCCGAGAATTATCCAATTATCATCAATAACGACTTTTTCGGGACCCTCAATAATTTCATTTAACCGTTTTTGACACGCAGTTACGCACTCGTCCCAAGCCTGTTCAGACATGCCTTTTGCAGTTAAAATAACATTTGTATCTACAACGACTGCGTTCATTAACCCTCCGCTTTCTTCTGACGTTTCATCTGTTCACGCGTCATTTTAACGAGGTCACCCCTCACGTTCCCAAAAAAGTTTTTCGGCCAATTTTTGATGTTACCGAGTTCATCAACGTCCAGCGATTTGATATTAGAAACGCCGTTGTCATTTTCGCAAAAGTAAAGAGCGGTTTGATCAGAAGCAATCTTCTGTTCCGCAATGCCGAGTTGCAACCGTGTCAAGAGGTGCTCGCTATGGCTCTCTATTAGAATCTGGAGGTTCCGCTCCGTGATAACCTCTATCAACAGGTCCGCAAGATCGGCCTGTGCTTTGGGATGGAGGTGAACACCGGGTTGCTCCAAAATTAGCGTTGAACCCTCTGGTGCATAATAGCAATGAACCAACACCGGTAGAAATTGCGATAGACCGTATCCCATATCTGCTAGTGTTACCTCAGCACTGTCAGAACTTTTTTG
>JAPPDN010000043.1 GCA_028824575.1 Candidatus Poribacteria bacterium
TTTGTGTCAAGCTTGGTTAAGGTGGTATAACCGAGGCGTACCCCGAAGTGTCCATTGATGAGCCAGCGTTCTGCCCCGACATGGAATCGGAGGCGTTCTCCCCAATTGATGTTGTTCTCACCTCGGACAGCAAAATCGGCGGAAAAAAGTGTATCCTTACCTAATTCGTACGTTGTGCCGAAACGTGCAGCTAAGGGGATACTCTCAAGAAGTACGCCCTCCTCTCGAATACCGTTGCTCAATTCGGAGAAGTTGAGACCAACCCGCACGGTATCACCCCATTTTTCCAATGGATAGGCGAACTGCATCCCTAAATCTACGCTCCATAGAAAATTCGTTCGGAAAGGTGTGTTGTTCTGATAGTAACGTAGGTTCGCACCTGCCGAGGCGTTTTTTCCGAACGCGAGTCCATATCCCAAAAGCACAATCTGTGTGGATTCGGTTATGTCGCTGCCCCAGCCGTCAAGCCACGTTGCGAAGGAGAGATTCCCAAAATTTCTGTCCGTTATACCGAGTGTGTTCGGGTTCGCTGCAACAGAGAACGTCTGTTCACTGCTTGAGGTGCTTCCTGCAAGCGGCATCGCCCCCATGTTCACTTCCGCACCGTCCATAAATCCTAATGAAGACGGATTCCAGAGGAAACCGTTGTTTGCGGAGGGACCTGCCGTAAAAGCACTCCCCATACCGACTGCGCGTGCGCTCGCACCGACAAAAATATCACGGTGCGCTATACTCGAAGCACCCGCACTAACAGGGACGATTGCCAAGATTACCCCAACCAAAACGATCTTTCGTATGATTCGCAGCAGCAACTTTCGTCCGCTACGTCTAATAAAATTGAATTGCATCGAATACACCCCACTGCTGTTTTCAACTTTGATGATGTGTCTATTTGCACTGATTAAACCTTGATGGTATATTTACCTACTTCTTTAACGTTGAATTGATAGAAATGGGTACAAGCAGGGTTATAGGTAGGAAAATTTGATAGGACGGCGCGTGTAAAGTTTTTGGGATTAGGTGTCCTTTTTCGCTTGTCGGGGGGATTTGTAACCCCGATTTTGGAACGAAATCCAACTATCCAACTGATAAATTGTCGGTCTTTACTCTGCAGGGTGGATGGCATATCTGAGAACCCTATCCGCATCGGTGAACCGCAAATAGAGCCCCCAAGACCAGCCGTTATCGACTTTCTGACACAAAACCGTGTTCCATCCTGCTTTCAGTTGACACCGCACCGCATCTGCATCTGCTGTCGCGCCAGCGTTGATACTTTTCCGGTGAATTTCAGTGCTGTTTAACCAAACAGCGAACTCGTCATCGCTCCCGATCAACATCACAGCATCGGTTGCTTTCGGTGCGTGGACATATACCAACGTGTATCCGACGGTCATTGGTGTAGGACTCAGGTCCCTACGTAAATCGAGAAAGCCGTCTGCTCGGGTAGTCGCTTCCTGCCAGCGGACGGCTTTACCATCAATACCGGTGTAAGTCTTTTTCAAGTTCAATTGCCCTTCAGGGCGCAACAGTTCATCAATCGTATGAACATCTGTTTTCGGGAACGGCCCCAAAACCGTGTAACGCTTGACGAATGGGGAGGCATGTAACACCTGATAGGAATCAACGCCGATTTTAGAACCTGTGGCTTCGGGTGCCTTCCCGACGATGCTGAGCATTATCTGATTTTCACCAGCATTCAAAGGGGCAGTCCCGAATGAAACCAGTGTCCCAGCGATCGGTTCAGAAGCGTAGCAATTGTAGGGTGTCCCGACTGCTGTGCCATTGACAGATAATTGAACGCTTGCATACGCTTGTCCGTGTGTCAAAACGGCACGAATTTCATAAACATCTCTGTAAGAGGCCTCAATTGGGATGGTTAAGGATCCTGTCTCTCCAACGACCTCTGGTGTGAAAGCGAGGTGGCTTCCGCCTATATCAACCCCCGCTGTACGGTAGTTTTCTATCTGGACCGTTACGCCATGGGCTGTTGTCTTAGGTAATAGAGCAATTGCGGATTCGGTGTTCTTTGGTGGTAATGTCCATTCCTTTTCATACCAAAACTGTGGCACTGCGTAAAGGTCCCGCGCCTCGTTTGTCAAAACGAGATTATAGCCATCAAAGCAGACGGCTTCCCCGTAGAAACTGTGCGGTAGGTGCCACGGTGTGCTTTGAATCATTTTCGCCAAATCACCGGCTGTGTTGTGATATACCCAGAGTGCGTCGTAGGTGCAAACGGCAAGCCGCGTGCCATCTGCTGACACACCCGCGCCTGTCACGAACTTCGCCTCAGCAAACTCGCCAACCCTTTCTAAGACCTGTTTTGTATCGGGAACCTGCAGGGTGGGGAACCGGTAAAGCACTGCCCGTTCTCGCTCCTTAGAGACGATATAAGGGATACCTTCAACGATAAAGAGTCCTTCTGCATCCACATTTTCGTTCGGGTACCGATACGGATAACTCGCGATGACTTCCGCCTCCGTCTCGGTGAACGGATCCGGTTCTGCGACAACAACGACTTTCAGATCAAATCGCAATCTGCTGTTATTGCCGATTTCACCGATCCAGAGCTGATTTTTGTCGTCAATACCGAGTGCTTCCCAATCGAAGTTTCCAGAACCTTTTACTGCTATTTCTTGAATGAGTTCACCGTTCAGTTTTGTAGCATAAAGTGTTGCTGGGTTGCCGGAGTCGTTGAGGGTCCAGTAGACCCCTTCAAACTGCCGACTCGCGACGATGCCGGAACTCTCTCGGATATCGGGGTGTATGTATTTTCCTATGGGTTGCCACGGGGGTGTGTTGTTAGTATCAGCGGGTGCCGCTGTAGTGGTGTAAAGTCCGATGCCAATCGCAAAAACGAGTAGATGGGATAACAGTTTCATCAAGAAGTCTCCTTTGAAATATATTTTACCGCGTTTTCACGGAGAAATCAAATAGAAAGCATCCGCTCTTCGTTGACGCGGTTCAAACCTCGCCTAATTCAGTGAGCAGACAGAGACGTATTTTGCTTTTTCTTGCAATGCGTTTTAAACGGATGTTATAATTAAATTGCGTGGATGCGTCCTAAACCGGTAAAAACCTATCCTGATACTCACCGGATAATCCCTAAAAAATCCAAATTTATTTCATTTTTTTTGCAAAATGCACGTTTTCCACCCCAAAATTGTGTCTTTAACAATCAGAAAAATATGTTTCATGTTTTTGAGCGGGTCCTTTATAGTAGGTCTCGTAATTACTTATACACTTGTCTCGTTATGTGAACTTGTGAATGTCAATCTCATGGATGCACAGGCTAACAGCCTATGCTACAAGTGTAAACATATTTTCGGGTTTTACTATAATTCATTACTATAGTTTGGACAGTTTCTGTCAGATTCATGACTGGTTCCCAAAGTATTGCTGATTTTTTTCAATGTTTCTCACACAAATCCAACTTACAGAAAAATGAACTCGACTGCACCAATCGCCAGTCCCGTAGGGTTTATTTCCTTGGGGTTTTTGCTGGGGGTATTTGATAGGGTGTTTCTGCGGATTTCTGCGGATTTCTTCAAAATTGCTTCGCAGTGAGAATAGAAACGGCATACCTACCAAGTCCTAAGCCCCGTAGGGGTTTTTGCTGGGGTGTTTCTTCAACATGTGTATCGTCTTAAAATTGTCCAAACTGATAGTATGAACAGATAGGTAAACCGGAAGGCCAATCACTTTTGCATGAATAAACAGAATCCGC
>JAPPDN010000440.1 GCA_028824575.1 Candidatus Poribacteria bacterium
ACACTCCCCTATCTGCTTATTATTGTCCGGATGATAGGGTGTGGTGGCTATAAGTTTCAAGAAGTCATAGAACCGTTGGAGGCAGGCACGCCAGAGGATGCTTACACCTACCTTCAGAAACATGCACCGAAAAAGCCAGATATCCCTTACCAGTTCGAGTTAGGGTTAGTCGCTCATTACGCCAACCATTTTGCGGAAAGCAATACGGCACTTGACACAGCCGGAGATATTGCAGAGGATCGCTATACCAAAAGTGTTTCAAAAGAGTTAGGCTCACTGGTCACCTCCGACAAGTTGCGCCCATATTCTGCTACTCAGTATGAGCGACTTGTGAGCCACTACTATCGCGCGCTCAACTACGCCTACTTAAATCAATTGGACGATGCCTTGGTAGAATGCCGCCGCGCCACGGCTTTAATCAACTACTTCAAAGGCGAAGATGAGAAGTACGATTTCTTCGGAACCGGGTTTCTGGCATACCTTTCCGGCATGTTTTTTGAAGCCTCAGGCGAATGGAACGATGCCCTTATCTCTTACAAGCAAGCCGCAGAATACTATCAAAACGCCGCGGAGAAAACCGGTGTAGAGATGCCTTCTGACATCGGCAACGCGTTGGTACGATTGACACGTAGGCTTGGGTTCACTGATGAGTTTGAACGTTACCAAGACGAGTACGGCGAGCCGCCACTACATTCTAAAGACACCGGTGAACTGATTCTCTTTTATGAAAGTGGCTACGTTCCTTCCAGAAGTGAGGAGTCTTTGACATTTCCAATCCTAAAAACAGATGATGTGGAAGATGAAAAATTTGTACCGATGCTTATGGGACGCGAAGGGATGATCTTTGAGGATGTCAAACTGGAATATCTTTTACGCATTGCGGTTCCGACAATTGGTTCTTATCGTCCCCACTTTGCAGGAATCAAGGTAGCAGTAGGGCAGGATCAAAAGACAGGCGTGCTTGTTGAGGACGTGGAAACCATCGCAATAGAAACCTTCAATGCCCAACGTCCTGTCATTCTCTTGCGAACGTTAGTACGCGCTGTAGGGAAATACTTACTGACCCGACAGGCAAATAAGAAACATGAAGCTTTAGGTCTCCTTACGAATCTTGCCGGTGTTTTAACAGAGCAGGCGGATACGCGTTCTTGGCGAACACTGCCGAATCAGATTTTTATGGTGCGGATGCCGCTCCCCGCAGGCACACATACGCTCAAATACGCCTTTTTAGATGCAAAGGGACAAGTTCGCCGAAGTGTCCCCGGTCCAGATATTGAAATTTACCCGCATCAGATAACCTTCTTGAACCACCGAACATACGAATAAACTTCTCCAGATAGCAAGATAGAAAAATATGCAACGCATCTATTTAGATTACAACGCTACAACACCACTCCATCCCGAAGTTAGGGATGCGATGATGCCGTATCTCACCGAGGCATTCGGCAACGGCTCCAGCATTCACGCCTATGGACGCGAGGCACGCACAGCGATCGACACCGCCCGCGAGCAGGTCGCCGAACTCATCGGTGCTAAAAGTCCGAGTGAAATCGTCTTTACAGGGAGCGGTACCGAAGCAGATAACCACGCCATCAAAGGACTCACCGAACTGCAAAAGAGCCGCGGTGAAGGCAACCATATCATCACCTCATCAGTAGAGCATCACGCTGTTTTGCATACCTGCCAGTATTTGGAGCAACGCGGTTTCGAGATAACCTATCTTTCCGTCGATAGACACGGACGGATTGACGTTGAACAACTCCGTAATGCAGTCCGCGATACCACAGTGTTGATCTCCATTATGCACGTCAATAACGAGAACGGCACGATCCAACCGCTTGCGGAGATCTGTGAGATCGCTCAAGAATACGATATTCCCATCCACACCGATGCAGTGCAATCGGTCGGCAAATTGGAAATGGACGTTCAAGCACTCGGCGTGAACCTTCTCGCATTTTCCGGACACAAGATTTACGCGCCCAAAGGGATTGGTGTCCTTTACATCCGCCGCGGCACTCGGCTGGCGAACCTCGTCCACGGTGGTGCCCATGAACGCAACCGCCGCGCTGGATCCGAAAACGTCCCCGCGATTGTCGGACTCGGCATTGCTTCTGAACTTGCGAAACAAGAACAGGACACCTATGCGCAACATCTCGGCTCCTTAACCCAGCAATTGCGCGAAGGTTTAGATACACACATTGATCGGCTGCACTACAACGGACATCCCGATCACTGCGCCCCCGGCACCCTTAACGTCTCTTTTGAAAATGTGGAGGGCGAAAGCCTCATCTTACGGTTAGATATGGAGGGTATCTGTGTCTCGACGGGTTCCGCGTGTACCTCTGGCTCTATGGAGCCGTCGCATGTCCTTGCCGCGCTCGGTTTACCGCCACGTTTAGCACAAGGCACTGTCCGCTTCTCCCTCGGTAGAAATACAACCGAAGCGGAGATTGATGCAGTTATTGCCAAATTACCTAAAGTCATTCAGCAAATGCGGACCTTATATAGGGCGTAGATTTCCTATGCAAAAGGGAGAAGAATAATGAATAAAGAAAGAGTTGCAGGTAAAAAAGGCAGTGCCGACTTTTTCAAGGATTCGGGACTTCCCAATCCAGAAGAATTCATGAAAGTTCGATTTGTCTCAATAATCCGTGACGTTTTAGTCGAACGTGGGCTTGGACCGGACGAAGCAGTAGAGACTCTGGAGATTAGTGAATCTGAGTTTGCCGTACTGCAAGAAGGCGGATGTGCCGATTTTTCGCTTGATTGCTTGCTTTTACTATTGGAAAAGTTGGGGCTTTACATTGAGTTTGTTCCGCACGAAATACCCGCTGGTGCAACATCTAAAGGGCTTCGCATTTCAACTTCGTTCTAATAGATTTGAAGAAATAAAAAAATCTTGTAAAGTCGTCATCCATTTGGTAAAATATGCTTATGCAATTGCAGCAGATGAGACCTGTTTTCTGGGTCGGTGACGCAAAAAAACGTCTTTCGGAATTTTCCGCGGAGGTACAAAACGAAATTGGTTCCATTCTGCAAAGAGTATAGTGGGGCGAAACACCTCGTAAAACCAAGCCCTTGCGGGGATTTTCCGGTGTGTATGAAATCATAAGTAATCATAATCGTGGGACCTATCGTGCCATTTACGCAATGAATCTTGGAGACCTAATTTATATTCTACACTGTTTTCAGAAGAAATCAAAATTTGGCATAAAAACACCGAAGAAGGAAATTGACTTGATTCGTAGGCGTTTAAATCGTGCTGAAGAACATGCCCTACAGGAGGATAAGAATGAATAAAGAAAAAATTGAAGTTGAAAAAAGCAGCGGTAACATCTTCAGAGATTTGGAGATTGCCGACCCAGAGGAACACCTCGCAAAATGCCGTCTTGTCTTTATCATTGATGACATTATAACCAAACGTCGACTGAGACGCAGCAAGGCTGCCAAGATTTTGGGCATCCGTAAATCTGAACTTTCCAACCTCTCAAAAGGTCTGTTTCGCGACTTTTCGATAACTGCCCTGCTTTCAATGCTTGAAAAGTTAAACCACGAGATTGAAGTTGTTGTCCACCAAAAATCTGCTGATACCCTACCTACAAAACCCCATATTTCAACTTCTACTGGCAATCTACGAAGAGATTCTGTTACCGGTACTTAATAGCAGCACATTTGTAGAAACACCGAAAATAGCCCGTTTTTGTGCAGATTAAAATGTCAATT
>JAPPDN010000478.1 GCA_028824575.1 Candidatus Poribacteria bacterium
CTATGTGGGTAATATCTACGGATCCGTAATATCAGCCCGCGTTTACAATCGCCACATAACGGACGAGTTCTTGGCAACATTGTTGGTAGAATTGCCGTATTAGTTGAGAAAGTTCCTTAGTCTGCTCCAATTTTAAGGAAAATCTCTCCATCAAAGTCTGGGATCTTATGAAGCGACTGGGTTTTACCACCATTGACTCCGACAACACGGTCATCGACAGCGACAGTTTGTTCAGAACCGCTACGGTTGTATACCGCCCACCCATTTTCAAACTCGCGGATAAAGAGTCCAGGGACATCTCGGTATTGGACTGCTTGCTCCTGGAGCGGCTGACCGAGGTCAGCATCCCAAAAATCATACCAATTGTGTAAATGATCGGGAACGGGTATAGCATTGTCGTCACCAAACAGTACATAACCGTCTGAGTGTGTTAGGCTCAACGTGGTAATCATGCGCATCCACTGTTGATTTTCTGAACTGTTCCGCTCCGCAACGCGTGTATTTAAATCTCCCATATACTCCGTTACGACACGCCACCCTTCTAAGCAGTTGATTCGTGGCTCTCTCAAGTGCTGCTCAGCCCATAACAATGTCTTTTCTATCTGTAGAACCTGATCGAGGTTATACCCTTTGTTATGTTCCGGCTTATAACACTCCATGAAGATACCGTTGACGTACGGCGCGGATTTTGGAATCTG
This sequence comes from Candidatus Poribacteria bacterium, assembly GCA_028824575.1. Taxonomy (GTDB): domain Bacteria; phylum Poribacteria; class WGA-4E; order WGA-4E; family WGA-3G; genus WGA-3G. The sequence goes on from JAPPDN010000478.1 coordinate 699, forward strand.
ACGCATATTCGCGTTAACAAGGATTAGGAAATCGTCATCCACTTCCGCCCGTGTCTTGCGCAAGATAGCCAATCTCGCCTCTAATTCAGCCTCGCGTGTGAGAATTGTCGCTGACCAGTCATCAACACCAACTGAGCTGGTCGCATAATCTTCGTTCCACCAATCCAACATGATCCCATCAAAGAGACCAGACTTGTCCAATGCCACGGCTTGATTGACCATCAGATTCTGCATCTCTGGATTCGTGAAGTCTATGAGGTAACTGAGAACTTTATCGTTTTCATCAATTTCTCCATTGCCGTTCGTATCTTCTCCCCAACCGACAACGGGTTTGCCGTTGCTATCTTCAAGCCAATACGGAGAATCCGGCGGGAAATAACCGACCTCCCACCAGTTTTCTACATCTGCTTCATTCTGACGAGACACATATCTTGCGTCTCTGCATCGGATTTCCACAAGCAGCAAAAGATTCGGATTTAAGGATAGCAGCTGTTGTTTTCTTTGCCGTGCGGTATCTAATTGGCTGGGACTTAGTGCTGTTGCCAACCCTGAATAAGGCTGTTCCTCTGATACATCCCAAGCAACCCTTAACAGGGCGTAAGGGTGGGCAAAAACGAGATCGTGTTGCGCAAGTCGATGAAGTTCGTCTATGTCGGGTCTATTTTCGATGCCGCTCCATGCTTGAAAAATGGAAGGGTAACTCCTCCGCGCATCGGCTGTATTTGCCTTTATAACGCCGAAAACGAAGAGGAGCATCAGAGATTGAACCATAACTGTTTTTAGCACTGTGGTATCTCTTTCTATTTATCAAAGTCTGCCTTCAGTTTTCCCCACGTTGTTGCTAACTTATCTTGGGGTTGTACTGCTAATACACCTTCAATGCCTTTGTCCATTAGTTCTTGGATTTCCTGCTCGGAACGCGCGATATTGGAGATTCGCACTTCGTCCATCCGTCCTTGTAGGAACGGACCAGCACCGCGTCCGAGCCACAAGACATCGTCATTCGGCGTGATATTACCGCCGATCTTGCCCTGGCCGTCTAAGACACCGTCGATGTAAATCTTGGCATCGCCGGACTTGGCATCGTAAGTGCCAGCGATATGCGTCCATTTCTTCAGGGGCATATCCGTTTTACCGGCAGCAACCGCAGCACCCCAAGCATGCTTATCGGTGGTCATCCGGATTAGCACCTTCTTATCGCTCCGAGGTCCCACTTTGTAGGTTGTTTCCTTAGTAGCACCGGTGCCACCAGCCGTTGACCACGCGTCAAGATAGAGCCACATCTCCACCGTAAGTCCTTCAACAAGGTCTAAACTCTCGCTATCAGGAATTTCCACAAAATCCCTGGGAGCATTTCCTCCAAAGGTAAGTCCGCCACCGGGGTTACCTTCACCCCATTTCGGTCCCATGAGGTCACCATCGTTCTTGTTGCCTGAGAGGTCCTTGACGGTTTTCCCGGCACCTGACTCAAAAGTGTAGAGGAGGACGGTGTGTTCATCTTGCGCAAAACCGGATAAACTTCCCCCAGATATTAACAGGAGAACCATCATTAGCAAACGCGTAACATTTATAATACTGGACATGACAAAATCTTCTCCTTTCGCGTGTGTTATCGTTAGTTTGACATTTTATCACAGAAGCACCCAATGTGCAATTTAAAAATCCCAACACCAAATTAACCAGGACTTACGCAGCGTGCTCTTTTGTAGCGTAGGCTGTTAGCCTGTGCACTGAAAACGTCTCTGTTTTGCGGCGTACTCGCCCAAATGCGACCTGCATTTTTGAGAGTTTACCCGCTAACAGAACGTCGTATCGTCAAAATTGCGTAAGTCCTGTTAACACAATTGTGCTTGCGTTATTTTTTTCCAGTGTTATACTGAAGCTATACTTTGAAACTCAACGGAATTGAGACTTGACATGCAGTACACATCCCAGCAAAATGATTGGTTGGTTCAGCCCTTTTGCCAACCTGCTTCAGTAAAAGAAACCGACAATCAACTTATTCTCGATAATGGTCTCATTCAGCGAACATTCGTTACCTCACCTAATTTCGCAACAGTTGATTATACCAATCAAATTACCGGTAATAGTCTTCTTCGAGGCATTAAACCAGAGGCGATACTTACGATTGAGGGACACCAATTCGAGGTAGGTGGCTTGAAAGGACAACCCGACTACGCCTATCTCAATTCGGATTGGGTTGCAGACTTGACCAGTGATCCGAACGCATTTCAATTTCGCGAATATAGCGTCGGTGAACCCAAAGCCCTCTATCCATGGGTAAAAAGACGTTCAACGACACCATCAACATATCCTCCAGAGGGTGTGACACTGACGGTTGAGTTCTCACCACCGCCATCCGTTGACTCCTTGAAGGTTTGTGTCCATTATGAACTATACCAAAGTATTCCAGTCCTGTCCAAGTGGGTCACGATTCACAATGAGAGCCAAAAACCGATTCAATTGGATGCCTTAAGCTGTGAAACCCTGGCGGTCAACGAGCAGGAGCAGCATCGGCTACATGTGGAGAGCGATTATGCCTTTAGTGGAATGGAAACGACGCAGTGGGGACCCGATGCGGATTACAAGACACAAGTCGATTATCATTATCAGATGCCGCTGTTAATGACAAGCCACTACCCACTCGGTCCGGGTGTACCGCTTCAACCGGGAGAGACTTTCATGAGTTTTCGCACCTTTGAGATTCTGCATGATAACGATGACCGTGAGCGAAAGGGACTCGCACGCCGTAAGATGTATCGCACGGTCGCGCCACAGGTCACGGAGAATCCTATACTTATGCACGTTCGGAGTGCCGATCCAGACGCGGTCCGGTTGGCGATTGATCAGTGCGCCGAAGTCGGTTTTGAAATGGTGATTATGACCTTTGGGAGTGGATTCAATGTCGAGAGTGAAGACCCAGAATACATCGCCCTAATGAAGGAATTAGCAGATTATGCACATAGCAAAGATATTCAAATCGGTGGTTATACGCTGATGTGTGCTTCGCGGGATGTGGGC
>JAPPDN010000289.1 GCA_028824575.1 Candidatus Poribacteria bacterium
ACTGTAGGCAGAGCTCGGAACAGATAGAGCCACCGGCACCGGTTACCATCACGCGTTTACCGGAGAGATATTTGGAAACTTCGGCGATGTCCATTTGGGAGATTGAGCGATTGAGGAGGTCCTCAAACCGGACTTCCCGAATCTGACTGACACTTGCGCGTCCTTCAAGAATCGCGTGAATGTTCGGGACAATCTTGAACTGGCATCCGCGATACTCACACTGTCGAATAATGTCTCGGATTTTTCCGCCGGGTGCCGATGGGATAGCGATGACGACTTCGTCAACTTCCCGCTTCCGAGTAATATAGGTTAGGTCCCGAGTTGTGCCGAGTACTTCAAGCCCAGCAACAGTTCTACCTATTTTATGGGGTGCATCGTCAATGAACCCTATTGGGACATACCCTTTTTCAGGATGGTTCCTGAGTTCGCGGAGTACACCGATCCCAGTTTCACCGGCACCGACAATAAGGACTTTCGTCGGCGGTTTTCGGGCGGGCAGACTCGACACTGCGTTTATACCGTCCGAACCTTTGGTGTTCTGGGAACTCGTGACGACCACGCGTCTATCTTTTTGAAAGATTTGCTTAGAGAATTTGGTAAATCCGATGAGTGCAAAATTATAGAATCCATCGATCAAGAATAGCACCCAAGCGATCTTCAATAGTATAGACACCCCGATGAGGCCTACAGTCGCTAATATGATTGCGGCAGTTAGTTTCCGGAATTCCTGCGCAGCGGCGTGTTGCCACATCGGCTTGTAGAGATTAAACCCTAATAATAAACCGATGCGAACGATCGTGACAACAGCGGCGATACCCAAAAAATGCTGAGAGGCGGATAGGTCTGCACTCTGCAATATGGCAAAGAGCGGCGTTGGCTGTTCTAAAAAGTCAAAACCGAATTGTAGACTGGTCAGATAAGCGAATAAAAACGCTATATTGACGAGAAGGACATCAACAACAACTATAAAACTCCATTTTATTTTCGGTTTATCCATATTACCTCCCTAAAAATTTACAAACACAGGGTTTCGCTCGTTTTTCTGGTCACTTTCTGAATCGTTAAGTTTTCTGGCGCGATTGCGCATCTACTTTGTTGGACTTGGCATCTGTGCGGCTTGTGCGTAAACATGTTCCAAACGGTCTCCAATAGCCTCCCAACTATAATTGGTTTCAACGCGGGTTCTGGCAGTCTGCGCGAGTGTTTTTCGTAAGCTCTCGTTATCAAGTAAACGAATAACCTGCTCAGCAAAGTCTGCGGATGTATCAGCGACGAGCAGTTCCTTGCCGATATCGGCTTCTAACCCCATAGCACCGACAGAAGTGGTAACAACGGGCACTCCCATCGCCATTGCCTCCAAATTTTTGGTTTGTATCCCCGACCCGGCGCGTAACGGCGCAACAAAAACAGATGCCTTCTCAAAATAGGGTCGGACATCCGGGACATAGCCGGTAACGACGACCCCTTCCTGATCTTCAAGCCGCTTCACAGGTTCCGATGGATGATTACCGACGACATAAAAGCAGGCTTTAGGATGCCGTTCTCGGATGCGCGGGAAAATTTCATTACAGAAATAGGTCGCGGCATCCGCGTTCGGAAAATAGTTCATCGTTCCTGTAAAGAGCAGGACAGGTGCGTGTTCCTCTATCGCTTTCGGCTGAAAGTATCCGAGGTCAACCCCCATCGGAACAATCGATAGATTCAAGCTATCGTCCTGTTTCAGCAGATAATCGCGGTCGAAGCGTGCGACAACGGTGCCGCAATCAAAAGCCTTCATAATATCGACTTCGTAACGCTGCACCCGCTTTTGCTCTAATTTTACCAAAAAACGCTTTGGAGTGCAATCTAATTTAATTTTTGCGAGCCAAGGATTACTTTCAAGTTCGGCGCGGCGACTGAGATTCAGTGCTAATGAATCACACAAATCCAATACTTTAGCGGGTCCTTGGACGCCTGCCACATATTGTCCCATCCGAAAGAGTTGTGCATGAATCAGCTCAAAACGTTCTTGCGCGAGGAGCTGGTCAATCTTACGTTGCATCTGCGGTGCGTACCAGTAGTGCAGTTGGAGCGGATGCCGCGATAAGCAGTGAAATCCGGTATTCAGGTATGCAAAAGAACGGTGGAACCGCACCCACTCTACGCGTTCACAAAAAGGTTCTAAATGTTTCGCCGATTCAATATCGGTTTCGGACTCAGCAAAGTAAACGAGCGTTATGGCATGTTGTTTCGCGAGTTGTCTAATAAAGTTGTAAGATCGGATCCGATCACCTCGATGCGGTGGATACGGACACCGGAGGCTCAAAAATAAAATTTTCATTAGCTCGGTTCTTGGTCAGGCAATTCTGCTTCATCAATGAGCATCACGGGGATACCGTCTCGAATAGGATAGCGACGCCGACACTCACCGATACACACCAGTTTCTGTGCGGTTTCATCGTGCACTATCCCACCTTTACATGCCGGACATGCGAGGATGTCAAGTAGCGTTTTCGAGAGTCCATAAGCGTTTTCAGAATTCAAAGGCGTTCTCCTCGGTTTTTTAACCCCCTAAATCCCCCTTATCAGGGGACTTTGAAGCTGCTGTTTAACCCCCTAAATCCCCCTTATCAGGGGGACTTCTGGATTATGCGCCGTGGCATCGCTTGTATTTTTTACCGCTACCGCAAGGACAGGGTGCGTTTCTGCCGACCTTCGGCACGTTTCCCATCGCCTGCTGCGAAGCGAATTCGGCGTTATCGCTGGCTGAGGCTGCGCTGTTCGCTTGGGCACGTCTCGGTGGTTGTCTACGCGGTTTGCCTGTGCGTCGCCCGGGAACACGGCGCGGTGCTTCGGTGTTGACCCGAGATTTGAAGATAAATTCGCTGACCTCTTCCTCAATGTGTTGATACATACTCTCAAAAACAGCGAGTGCCTCGTTTTTGAAAACGACAATCGGGTCTTTACCGCCGTACCCCGCCCCGAACCGGATCCCTTCCTCAATGTAGTCAATATTATAGAGGTGTTCTTTCCAGTGATCGTCAATCCTATCGAGAAGGAGTAGGCGTTCAAGGAGGCGCATCACCTCTGGGCCGAGTTCGGTCTCGCGTTGCTCATAAGTTTCGCGGAGGACCACCAATGTCTGTTCTTCAACGTCGTTCGCATCCGCTTGCGCCAACGGCGTTTTCCAGATCGGTTTGACCGGGAACTTATTTGTCAACCATTGCTCATACCTGTCCGGGTTTTCGAGAGCGTTTCCACCCTTTTCCGGTAGATTGTCATCAATCGCATCTTCAACGACTCTCTCAATCATCTGCCAGATTGTCGTTTTGAGGGTAGCCGGTGCTTTGCCGCCTTTTTCAGCGAGTGCTGCAAGCCCTATATCTTCAGGCACGTTCCCGTTTTCTGGCGATTCCGATGCGTCCGTTTCTGGTGCCTGTTCGTCCTGAGACAATATTGACATGTCGGTCGCCGATGCCAAGACGGTATCGCGTAAGGTATAGATCGTATCACGTTGCGAATCCATGACATCGTCAAACTTCAGGAGGTTCTTCCGAATTTCAAAGTGCATCTGCTCAACACGCGTCTGTGCTTTTTCAATGGACTTGGTAACCCATGGGTGTTCTAATGGAACCTCTTCTTCCATACCGACCCGTGTCATTAACCCTTGCAAACGTTCGGATCCGAATTTTCGCATCAATTCGTCTTCAAGGGAGAGG
>JAPPDN010000861.1 GCA_028824575.1 Candidatus Poribacteria bacterium
TCCTGCATTCCTAACCGCACCCGCCCTGTAAGGAGTTGCTGCATCATGCCCTGTTTGATGGCGAGGGTTTTATCTCTGCGTTGCTCCAGTGCGGTGATCTCGGCATCCATATCTGAGAGGATGGAGGCGATTGCTTGTTGTTCGTCCTTGTTGGCAGGGACCCGGAGTCGAAACTGTCCAACTTGTTCCGAATTCGCCGCGGTGAATGTGCTGCCTTGTTCAAGCGTCTGCCAACGGTCTTCAGCATAAACCAAGGCGTGGAACAAGAAATCAGAATCTTCAAAAGGTCTCAGACTACATACTCCACGCCCGATACAAGCATCTTTGCTTGCAATAGCGACGGCTCCAACGGGGGCCCGGACAGTGAGTATTAGATCGCCTGAATCACAGCGTTTGCTCGCCTGTGTAGTCCATACGCGTTCTATCGTTTGACGATTTTCAATATCTGCGTTTCCTTGAATCAACGGTAATCCTTCACCACGTAGATTATAGAACAGCGAGGACGGCGATTGTCCCATCGTAATAAGGGCAAGGTCAACAAGCGGTTTTTCGATCCATGCGCCGCTGAAGCCGGGCAGGCGCGTTTTACCGGTGAGCAGTTGCTGCATGGTGGCTTGTTTGATTGCACGTTTTTTGGCGATGAGTGCGTCCAATGCGTTGATTAACCCGTCCACATCTGACAACGCCTCGGCGATGGCGCGTTGTTCTGGAATTGGTGGGACGGCAATCCATACAGTAGACAGTGTGCGACCATTGGTCAGGGCACGCGTTGTGTATGTTGCATTTGATATGATTTGGGATCTGACAACTCTATTTGCAAAACAGTACTGCTTGTAGTGATCGTCGAGTTGCCCATCACGGGGCCTAGCACGAAGAACAAAGCCACTAAATACGGTATCGTGAGGTTCATAGAGCATAACGGATGCCACACCAATATCTTCAACCGTTTCCGATGTGCGGGTAAAGAACACGTCGCCCTTTTGGACTTTGAAATTCCTGATTTCCTCCGGCGTTAAGTTTACCCGTCCCAACAGATCACCCGGTCTAAGGCCTGGGTGTTCAAAAACATCCATATAGTTGACGATAGGTGTTCCACTACCGAAAAATCCCTTGGCCTTATTTAGACCGTTTTTGAATACAAAGAGATCTCCAAGAAGTACTGCTTTCCAAGTATTAGGGAGAGGTCCGAGATTTGTCTGTTTGTAGCCTGTTGAAAACCTATGGTGAATAGCGGTTTTACTCATTCCCAATCCGCCCCCATCTTCTGCAAATGTGCTGCTACCTTCGCACTAAATGCTTCCACTTCCTGCAACAGGTCAGGCAACGGTTGTGCGTAGCGTTCCTCCAATTCCTTGACGCGTTCGGTGAGATTCTGTGTCAACCGCTGCACTTCACTTGTAATTTCGGCTTGAATATTGGCGAACCATTTATCGTCAATCACGAGCTGCTTAATTTCCGTTTCGGTGAGCGTTTTGTAGCGTGCTAACACCTGTTCATCCAATGCGAGTTGTGCGTCTTTCACCTTTTTGTCCGCTTTTGCCTTCGCATTAATGAGTGATAGGCAGTGTTCAAGTGCATCGCGTTCGTCGTCCTGTACATCGCTGTGCGTCATCAGATTGGGTGTGAGTGCTTTGCGTCTTGCGTTTACAGTGGTCTTTGTAACGTTTCCACTGTCGTTGACCGCATCCGTGAGCAACCCTTCGTCGCCGGTATGTTCTTCAATGTATGCCTCAAGTTTTTGCTCAGCAGTCTCCAGCGCGCTTTGGTGTCCGTCAATTTCTGCTTGTTCGTCGGTAAAATAGCGTGCTACAATCAGAGATGGCGGTAATAGGTCCATCTTATATTTCTTTTTCTTGATGGTAAGGTCGGGGGTTTCCTTGAGGTCTTTGTCTTGGATAAGGTCGCGCGGTTGTGATGCCTTCACCCACCCATCTGTGGTGATGAGATACACATCGTCCTGCATCACCTCATCCCAATAGTTCATCAATTTCTGGTAAACATCGTAAGGGTCAAGCAGTGGTAAATTGTCGAATTGCATCAGCAGGTCTTCCGAGAGTGCATCAATAACATCTCTCGGCTTGGTATTCGCATTAATACCCCCCAATAGCGGTTCGTGTGTGTTACGCCACCTCTCAAAGACAGCGGTTACCTGTTGCTGGTAGTCAGTGAACTCGTTATGTGAGAGGATGGTTGTTTTTACGTGTTGCGTTTCCACTTGTGGGTCGCTATAACTGGGTCTGCCGTTTGCTTTGAACAACTCTTGGCGTAATGTAGGAAACACTTCCCAATAGTCGTCAAGTGCGTCAATATCGGTGTTTGGGATACCACCGTTTAGGTGCGCGTCAAGATCGTGGAGGTCTTCAGGTTCACTGTTGTCAATATAGCGCGGGATGTTGAGGTTATAGTCGTTGGCAGGGTTAACAATTTCAGATGTCGGCACTATTCGGGAATATCTCTCTATTTCGGTCTGTTTATTGAATACGGACACGATTTTATGGATGTCCTGTGCGCGGAGTCGGTTTTTGTTGCCATCTTTGAGGTAACCTTTGCTTGCGTCTATCATAAAGATGCCAGTACGATGTGCAGCACTTTCCTTGTCTATCACGATGATACATGCGGGGATGCCCGTACCGTAAAACAGATTGGCAGGTAAACCAATAATGCCTTTGATGTACCCACGTTCGATGAGGTTTCTGCGGATGTCTGCCTCTTTGTTACCGCGAAATAGCACGCCGTGTGGTAGGATGATTGCCCCTTTACCTGTGCTTTTGAGGGATGCGATAAAGTGTAGTAGGAACGCATAATCGCCATTTTTGGCAGGCGGGATGCCGTATTCAAAACGTGCATATTCGTCTTTAGCAGGATTGAACCCGGTCATCCACTCTTTGTCAGAAAAAGGTGGATTTGCTACAGCAAAGTCAAAAAGTTTGAGACCCGTGGCTGAATCTTTACAATCAGGTGCAGAAAGTGTGTTACCGGGACTTATCTCTGCGCCTGCATAACCGTGAAGTATCATATTCATCCGCGCGAGTCCGTAGGTTGCATTGTCCTTCTCCTGTCCATAGATACTAAGTCCGCGCGGTGCTTCATCGGCTGCCTTCAGCAGTAGCGAACCGGAACCGCAGGTCGGGTCGTATATCGTATTTATCCTTTGGGTATCAGGACCAATGCCGATAACCTTCGCCATAATGCGCGAAACTTCGGCAGGCGTATAGAACTGCCCTTTGCTTTTGCCGGACTCTGTAGCGAAATGCCGCATCAGATATTCATAAGCGTCGCCTAACAGGTCATCACCTTCAGCGCGGTTGGAGCTGAGGTCGAGGTCGTTGAAGATTTCCACCAGTCCGGTAAGGCGATCCACCATCTCTTTGCCTTTGCCGAGTTTAGTGTCGTCATTGAAATCAGCTTGATTAAAGTCGCTTATCCGTTCGTTTGCCTCAGCGAATTTAGCGATAATCTTGTTGATCTTATCACCGATCTCCTTGTCGCCCTTCAATTCCACCATATCGGCGAAACTTCCACCTTCTGGTACTTTTACTACTTCGCGGGGATTTCTTTCTGCCTTATCGGAGACATATTTCATGAATAGCAGTGTTAGGATGTAGTCTTTGTATTGGGAGGCATCCATACCGCCTCGCAGTTTGTTGCAACTTTGCCATAGCTTTGCGTAGAGTTGGGCTTTTTTGTTTGTCATCC
>JAPPDN010000076.1:0-1024 GCA_028824575.1 Candidatus Poribacteria bacterium
CGGCACTGCCCCTTATGCGGCAACGCTGGATGTCTATCCGACACTCGAAAGTCAGCAGATTGGCATTCGTGCGGGTATGGTGCCCGGTGGATGTGGCGGCTGGTTGGCATTGCTGGAACATTACGGAAGTATGGGTCACGCAGATGTCTTCGCGCCAGCAATTGAATTAGCAGAAAATGGGTACGCCGTCACCGTCAAGAATGCGGAATTCATGGCAGGTGCGTATCACTATTTTTCGGAAAGGGCTGCAGAAGTTATTGCCTCGCGGGGGAGAACCCCACATCCGGGCGAAGTTTTGGTGCAGAAAGATCTTGCGCAAACGTTTCGGACGGTTGCGGAAGGCGGCGCGGAAGCGTTCTATCGCGGCGATATTGCCAAAGAGATTGTCCGTTTTTCTGAAGAAACTGACGGTCTGATTACAGAAAAGGATCTGGCTGATTTTGAGGTGGAGTGGCAGGAACCGCTCTCTATTCCGTACAAAGATTACGAAGTATATTGCCCACCGCCGCCGTGTTCCGGCTTTCAGTACTTAGAGACGCTGAATATCTTAGAGAACGATGCACTCGGCGAACTCGGACACAATACGCCAGAATACCTGCATCTACTGATTGAAGCGATTAAGTTAGCGAGTGCGGATAGAGCCGAGTATGCCCCGCGTCCGAACCCACCGATTGAACGATTGTTGTCTAAAGATTATGCGCGTGCCCAACGCGAACGCATCGGTGAACAGGCTGCTGTCAGTGGTGGTGAACGCTGGTCAAAGGACAAACTCCCGGGTGAAATCGTCGCTGACGATTGGACAACCGAATGCACAACCCATTTCGACACCGCTGATGCAGAGGGCAATATCGTCGCTGTGACACAGAGTCTCGGACAACCCTTCGGCTCAGGCGTGATTCTCGGTTCAACGGGGATGTTCCTCAACAATTTCATGAACTGGTTTGACAGAATCCCAGAGAGTCCGAACGCTGTTGGACCGCATAAACGGATAGAGATGTGCATGTCACCGTGCCAAGTTTGGAAG
>JAPPDN010000076.1:1034-3695 GCA_028824575.1 Candidatus Poribacteria bacterium
GAAGCCACGGCATCCTCCAGACGACGCTGCAGATGGTGTTGAATCTAATTGAACACGGGATGAACGTTCAAGCGGCGATTGAGGCACCTCGCATCCGCTTGGTAAACCCCGGTACGCATGTGAGTATGGAGGGACGCATCCCTGCTGCCGTTCGTGCAGCATTAGAAGCCCGTGGGCACGACGTAGAGGTTTTACCCGACTGGACAGCAACTGTGGGTGGGGGGCACGGTATCGCCTTTGATCCCGAAGAGGGGAGTTTTATGGGGGGTGCTGACCCGCGGCGCGATGGATATGCGATAGGGGTTTAGTTTCTTATTCTGCTTGATCCCGTGCGTAATTTTTCATTGTAAAGCCTATTATCATTTCATGTTTATGGAGAAACTATGAAGAATTTCAACATCTTTGGAAAATATCTCTTTTTTGGGTTCATACTCTTTTTTATTTCTGGTTGCAGCGCGGTTCAAGACATAATCCTTTCTGAACCATCAAGCGAAATGGACACTGCACCGCTTCGTGTGACGATGATATATCCGAGCGATTGCGTTGGCTCCGCGGCTTACTGCGATGCTTTCCATATCGGTGTAAGGACAGCAGAGGGAGCACTTGGAATTACGCTAACCGAAGTTAACGGTAATGAAAACGATCCTGTAGCCACAGAGCTGCTCCTAAGAGATGCAGCACAAAACTCAGAACTTGTTTTGACAGCAGGTTACCAGATGGGAGACGTGCTTGCTCGTGTCGCACCGGAATTTCCTGATGTCAAATTTGCGATTTTTGATGTTGTGCTTGATATTCCAAATGTGGCTTCAGTGAACTATAAATCCAATGAAGGTTCATTTCTGGTCGGGGCGGTTGCGGCTTTAAAATCGGAAAGTAACAAGATTGGCTACATCGGAGGTGCTGATGTCCCGCTGTTACAAGAATTTGAAGCGGGCTACGTTGCGGGGATTCACGCGGTCAATCCAGAGGCGGAAGTCACTGTAGAATACATTAGCACAGATGCGACAGGTTTCGGTCAACCGGAAAAAGCGAAGGAACTGGCTTTAGCACAATATGCAAACGGGATAGATGTGATTTACGTCGCTGCTGGCGGATCCGGTCAAGGGGTGCTTGAAGCAGCACAAGCACAACAAAAGTTCATCATCTGGGTTGACGCCAATGGTAACCATCTTGCCCCAGGACTCGTCTTGACGAGTATGACAAAAGAGATTCCAGCTTCTGTGCAGCGCATCATCCGAGAAACGGCTGAGGGGAATTTTATGGCAGGTATCCGATACTTTGGACTCAAGGATGGTGGTGTGAGCTATGCCGTTGATGAACACAACCAACCGCTGCTTTCGGAGGACATCGTAGCGACAGTTGAATCACTGAAGGCAAAAATCATTGCTGGCGAGATTGTTGTGCCTGATACTGTTTCACTTCCGCGTGAATAGCACCAGGTGATAGCAAATGCATCAGAAAAGTAGGGTTAAAGTCGAAGACTTTGCCCTACAAATCAGATAAATCCTAATGACCTCTCAGAATTGTTCCCTTCGCGCCGACGATCCAACCGGCGTTTTTGTGGAGATGGATGTCCTGCAGATTATGTCGCGCAGGTGTCGGATAACGGCTCCACATATCACCCCCATCTGTTGTATGGAGGATTAATCCCTTTTCACCGACTGCCCACCCGCGGTTCTCGTCGCGGAATGCCACATCTCGCAAACTTTGATTCACGGGTGTCTGCTGTCGAAGCCATGCCTTCCCACCATCAGTGGTGTGGAGGATCAACCCGTTTGTGCCAACAATCCACCCATGCGTTAGGTTTGCGAAGTGGACTGCAAATAGCGGTTGCTCGGCGTTGCTTCTCTGGCGAACCCATCGTTTTCCGGCATCTTGGGTGTGGAGCACCTCACCTTCTTCACCAACGATCCAACCGTGTTCTGGGTCAACAAAATGGACACCCCATAAATGTTTATCTGAAAGATCTCTGTGGTTTTCCCAACGACTCCCACCATCTGTTGTATGAAGAATAGTACCCGAGCCACCGACTGCCCAACCTTCGGTCGTACTCACAAAATACAGATCCAAGATACCCGGCGGTCTCTTACCTGCACCGCGGACTTGATGTTGCATACTCCAAGAGGCACCACCGCTGCCGGTATAATGTACCTTCCCGATGCTCGCAAACCAACCGTTGTTCGGTGTCGTAAAATTAACTTGTGTCAGCGTGTCTTTCGACACAGATGCGGCAGTCCAAGTCATTCCACCGTTGGTAGTAGATAGTATTATACCAGCAGTCCCAACTGCCCATCCGTGTTTCGCATCTACGAAATGGACCCCATAAAGATGTTCACCGGTACCGCTTTCAATCTGTCGCCACTCAAATTGCACTGAATCTTGGGTACAACCGAGGTAGACAAGACTTCCGCATAGGATAAAGAGCGCGAGGTAGTTTTTCTTCTGCATTTTGAGCCTCTCTAAATAAATTTTTATTGCATCCATTTCTGAATCGTGATAAACTATATTGTATGGAATTTACTGTGGATTGTCAAGTGCTTACCAGCGGTCAGTAATCGGTAGACGCGGTTTCAAACCTCGCCAGCGAAGAATTTTGAGCGAAAAATCGGAATTACCGGAGAACGGTTTCCGATCACTGACAACTGTATACGATATATAGCA
>JAPPDN010000894.1 GCA_028824575.1 Candidatus Poribacteria bacterium
CTGCTGTGCAAACAGGACAATCAAACCCGCGACCAAGATACCACCCATCGTCCCCAGCACAGCTGAAAAAGTCTTCCGACTCGGACCGATGACGAACACCAGTGACACAAACGCCACTGCGCCCGAAGTTAGCGTCACGATGAACACTGCATTCGCGCCGCCTGAAATCAACGGCAGCATAAAGAAATAGATGACAGCAGCAGAGATGAGCATCGCACACGCCGTCCGGATGCCTTCAATCCGGCCGACGAGGATAATCAGGAGCAGCATCCCCCCGACCATCCAAATCAGGAACCGGTCTCTACCATAATCTTGGACGATGTTAACGAGGCTGACCTGATCAGGATCGCCAGCGACACGGCAGAGAATAACATCACCCGGCTCCGCGGGGATGCTCAGCAACGGCATATTGTGGTTCACGATATTCCGTAGCACCAAGCGTCTGCCTTCATACATCCCGCTCAGCATTTCTACTTCAAGGATATGATGCTCGCTTTTCGATTCATAGACATTGAGGACAGTCTTCCCTTCTTGCTCCATTTCACGAATACTATAGGTCTGCTCATACTTCTCGTCTGAGAGAAGCCAGCGGCTGTCCTTCCAAGGTTTCACTGAGACAGTGACCTCATCAGAGAGCGGGATCTTCTGCTCACCGAATGCTTCACGCAGCACTACTGGAACGACACGATTGTCCAGATCAGTTATAGCACTGCTATCAATCTCAAAAAGGAAATTCCCGTTCGACTCAAGCAGTCGGACGACTCTACCTTTCGCGTACTCCGATTGCTCAGAGATCGTCGCGGAGAGTCCGTGTGTTCGGTAGTAGACAAAGATCGTACCAATCAAGACGATAACCATTGCGATAGGGACAGCGATACGTGCTTTGCTGTGTGGCGGATCAGCACGGAATAACTCCTCTAACTCTTCCTCTGAAGGCAGGTCCTCGTGAATCTCGGATTTATCCACCTTTGCGTATTGCGTCAGGAATCCCGCAACGGATGCAGCAATCGGGACTGTTAACACCAATCCGATGGTGCCAACCACCGCTTGAATAATCGCAACGGATGTCGCTTCATCGTTGACGAGACGGAGAAATGGATAGAGGTAACCGACCTCTGGGAATTCAATGCGCGGAAGCAGCATTGTCATCATGTGCGCGCCGAGGTAGGCGAAGATGAGCGTATCCGCCATCGTTCCCATAATGTCGCGTCCGACATTCAATCCAGCGCGAATGGCTTGCCGGACGGTTATGTTCGGATTCACCTGCTTGACTTCGTGGACGCTTGAGGAGATGGACATACTCACATCCATCATTGCCCCGACAGCCCCCAAGATGATGCCAGCAGACAAGATACCCGTGAAGTTCCAATTATGTGATTCCGGTGTCCGCCACAGCGCAATCCCGAGTTCAAGGAATCCAAATTCCTGCGCCAATCCGGTCAGTGCCATTGCATGTTGACTGATTACCGACAGGATACCAGCAGCAGCCAAGCCGCCGAGTGTCCCAATTACACCAGAGATGACTTTGAAACTAAATCCTGTAATGAGGACAAAGGTCGTTAATGTGAGGAATGCAGCAATGAGGAGGGCAACACCGATGGGGTTATAACCGCTGATCGTCAATGGCACCAGCAGATACAATACAGCGAGGGCAGTGACAAAGAGCGTCAGAATCGCGCGGACTCCTTTCATCCCAGCGACAAGTATCATCAGAACACCTAACACGCCCGCCAGATACAGCAGGAAGGGTGTCCGGAAATACTCGCGCATCGATACCCGCTCAATTTTCGGGTTCATCGGGTCCCGGAGCGGAATATCAAGGAACAGGACATCGCCTTTGTGTAACACTCTGTCGCCGAAGGCACGCCCTGTCCAGATATTGTTGACTTTGACGATCTCCCCACGAAATTGTCCGGAGAGGATACGGAAGGACAATACCTGGTCCGCCTCGTCACTTGTGTCTATTTTAATAACGCGTCCCAAGCAGACCAGCACCTGTAACGCGCCATCGTGCGTCACCTCTGCGAACCGATAAAGTTGGACGTGTAAAACCGCAACGCTCAGCAGGATAAGTAAGATCGCAACGATTTTGATGTTTCTTTCTTTCATGTTGTGTTTTCAGTTCAGTCCGAAAATGTAACGCGTCTATAAATATGACCCAAAAGGAGCTCACATTCAATTGAAGTGACAGGCACTACATCGTCAAGTTTTTGAAATTCAGTTGCAGACCACTGGTTTTCTTGTCGGAGATGATGCTCCAAGTGTATCAGGTTTTGCGAAATAAGGATGTACTCTTTCAGCGATGCAATCTGTTGATAACGTGTAAACTTCTCGCGCCGATCATATGCTGCAGTCGAAGGCGACAGGACTTCTACCACGACAGTTGGGTTAAGAAGCGTGTCAAAAACGTCATCTTCAAAGCGTGGTTCCCCACAGACGACCGCAATATCTGGGTAGAAGTAGGAGACAGGTGCCTGTACCCGAACGCGCATATCGCTGGCGTAGACCAAACAATCCCGGTCCAACAATTGATCGTAAAGTTGATAGGAGGTATTCATCGTAATGATATTATGGGCGTTGCTCGCGCCCGACATAGCGACTATCTCCCCATCCAGATATTCATGTTTCGTAACCGCCTTGCGTTCCCAATTAAGATATTCTGTTGGTGTCAGATATGTCTGTGCTGTAACCGTTGACATACGTGTTTCCTCTGTTCTTATATTCTCAAAAGTGCAAAAATTTGCGAATCAAATCGCAAGGATGTCATTAATCGTTCTTCTTTGCAAATAATATGCCAATCGGTAATAGTTAATAGTTATTGGTTATAAGTTACTGTGTTGTGGTGTTCTGCTGTGGACTCCACAAGAGAACTGCCTGCGAGAAGATGTCAACTTATAACTTATAACCATATTGCACGATAACGGGCAGAATTTTAGCAAAAAAGCACAAATTTGTGCAAAACGTTCAGAGATGTTTCCGAATATTTTCGGCGACGCTACGAGGAATCCCTTTCACAGAGAGCAACCCGTCTAAACTCGCTTCTCGGATCGCCTCAATTGAACCGAAATGCTGAAGCAGTGCTTGTTTCCGTCTCGGACCGACGTTCGGAATCTCGTCAAGCACTGATGCACTCAGCGACTTCTGCCGGAGCCGTCGATGATACGTAATCGCAAACCGATGTGCTTCATCGCGCAATCGCTGGATCATGTGTAACGTCGGATTATCTTCTCGCAACACAACCGGTTCCGATGTCCCCGGCACGAAAATCTCCTCAATCCGCTTCGCAAGTGCGATCATCGGAATCTCAGGAAGATCGGACGAAGCAAACGCTTTCATAGCTGCCTGTGCCGCACTCAATTGCCCCTTCCCACCATCAATTAACATCAGATCTGGAAGTTGATTGAATTTTTCATCATTTGCGAGGGCACGACGGAAGCGGCGGGTGATCACTTCTTGCATCATGGCGAAATCGTTCTGCCCTTCAACCGAGCGGATCTTGAACCGGCGGTACTCACTTGAAGCAGGCTTTCCATCCGCCAAGACCACCATTGAACCAACGGCAAACCGATCACCGAGATTAGAAATATCGTATGCCTCAATCCGTCTGAGCGGGTGTTTTAGATCAAGCAGCTCGTGCAGTTCAACGAGTGCGGGTTCGACACCACTGCTATACACCACGTTCTGTTCCCGCTGC
>JAPPDN010000365.1 GCA_028824575.1 Candidatus Poribacteria bacterium
GTCCGGCAAACGCTTTTTTCCCATTAGAAGCGCGCGCACAGCCTTACCTTGCCAATACACCGTACATTGATCCTGATGAACAGCCATGTGTTATCTGCGATTCATTGGCATGCATGTACGTCTGCCCGAGTGGTGCCCTGCAGCCCGTTTATGCCGAAGACATTAAAATAGGATTGGCAGTTTTCAACGGTGAGACCTGTCTTCGTACGAAGGAGGTGGCTTGCACCTACTGCGTTGATACATGTCCTATTGGCGCGGATGCGATCCATCTCACGGTAGATGGTATTGTAGAGGTGATCGAATCCGGATGCACAGGATGTGGTGTATGTCAGTATGCCTGTCCGACCGCCCCGAAGTCAATAGTGATTGAACCGTATATCGCGGGAGAGATACTTGTGGATTAGGGTTTGTCTGATTATATATCGCACCTTTTTGCAGGAAGTATGTCTGTACTTACACAAATTCTTATGCAGGGCGCAGTAGGCGGACAAAATTTGCGCGATATCAAACCGCCGCTGGAGGTGCCGCAAGCTTTACTGCTCTATTTCATTGGTGCCGCGGCAATACTCGGGTTCATAACCGTTTCGGCGTGGTTCTATCTCCGAAAACGTCCGCAGACCTTACCGGTATCTGAAGATGAGGCGGTAGACGTGCCGCTACCGCACGAGGTGGCTTATGAACAGTTAGCGGTCATTGAAGCCTCCGACTTGCTTAAGCGTGCGGACATGGAGGCGTATCATACGCAAATTGCTTATGTGCTCCGCGAATACATCAGTGCCCGGTATCAAATTCCTGCGTTGGAATTAACAACGACTGCACTGCTCCACGCGATGCTGAGTGTGGAGATAGGTACCCAGTGTGTTGAACGCGTCGAAGAGTTGCTCGCCAGTTGTGATATGGTGAAATTTGCGACTTATCAGCCAGAACTATCAGAGGCATCTGCGCGGATCGCCGATGCTCGTTGGATTGTTGACGAGACGAAGGTTTCTGATTCCTAACAGGACTTACGCAATTTTGTTCATCGCAGACTCTGTAAGAGGAGGTCCCTGTAAAAAACGCAGTCGGTTTCAGGGCACAACCTAACAGGTTATGCTACAAAAGAGTGCTCTGCGTAAGTCCTACCTAACAAGATATTTTGGTTAGAAGATGGGGATTACTGATGAATGACCACTATAGTAGATCTCGTAATTACTTATACACTCGTATCGTTGTGTGAACTCTGAAGTTATATGCCACAAGCTAACAGCCTATGCTACAAAAGCGCAGCATGCGTAAGTCCTATTTATCAAACTCACGTTAACAAGTAAAAAAATAAAAGTGTTGACATAATTTAAAATAATATAGTAAGATGTTTTAACTTTATCTGAATTTTTCGCAGTCATTGGATCCACGGAAAGCACATATTTAGACGAATTTTGTAGGTTTCCTATTATAACTACAAGCCATAGCAAGGAGGGAAAAATAGCGTGTCAGATGAACACAAAATACTCCTCACTATACCCATGTATCCTGATATGGAACTTGCTGCAGCGAAAACTGGCTCTGCCCTTGCTGAATTGAAGGACTTCAATGAGGAAGCGGTTGAAGAGATTCAGCTCGCGATCATCGAAACCTGTATTAACGCTTCTGAACATAGTCAAAGCGATGATAAGGAAGTGCATATTCAGTTCTTAGTTACGGACGATCAGTTGCAGGTCAAGATCTCTGACCGAGGTGTCGGGATAACTGCGGATACATTAGACGGTACGCGCTTACTGGGTACCCCGACTTTACACGCCGATTTGCGTAAGCGCGGGAGAGGTTTACAGATTATTAGAGCTCTAATGGATGAGGTGGTTATAGAAAGCAGCTCTAACGGTACAACTGTTAGCTTCACGAAAAAGAAGACGCCTTCATAGGTCTTTGTGTCGTTTTCGCTATACTGGCAACATAATTTTGAACCGGTAGCGGATAATCCGCGAGATTGTGTTCAAATGGGCTGCTGAACGGCACCTTTTTAATAATATGTGATCTTTCTTTTTTAGAGGTGGTCTGCAAGTCCATGTTAGGTATTTAAGGAGGTAAACGGTTTGTTGAACAAATTCGATATTCAAGTTCGCGAGTCAAAAGAACACGCGATAATTGAGACAGCTGGGTATTTGAATGATGCGCTCGGCGAAAAGCTCTCTGAGAAAGCACAAGAGCTCATTCAGAATGGTTACACACTGCTGGTCATCAACCTTGAACAAACAACACTCATTAACAGCATCGGTATATCCATACTTATTGAAATCATAGAGGCACTTGACGAGCGTGAAGGCACCTTGAATTTCTGTGGATTGTCCGCTACGCAAGAACGAACTTTTCGCATGATGGCAATTGCGAAATACGCGGGCATCTTCCCGGATGAAGAGTCTGCTATTGCGAATTTATAGGTTTTTTCTGAGAAACATGTTTTGATCGAGTTGTAGATTAAAATCTGTTTGCTTAGATTTTGTAGGGTATTTTTGGTAAACCGTGTGTGCGTATCATCTGTATATTTTTTGATTAACAAATATAATAAAATTAGAAACCGATTGCTGGATTTAACACCATGAAAGACCCCAGTCAGCCTTTAGGAGACAGTTTGCAAACCCATAAAACCCAAAGCACGGCAGAACAGACGATGGAGCGGCTCATATTCAGTCTATCTGAGTTGGAAAATCTGGGGCAAACGGTAATCTCCGGGCACAGCAATTTCAATCATTCGAGCAAAACCTATCTCCGTATCACACTCGGCACTTTACAGATCCGACGTGGCGCGATACTGCGTTATCATTCAACGGGTCAAAATCTTGATGTTGTTGCGGCGACACCTGACGGGACCTTCTCGCCGATTCTTGTTGAGCCAGACGAATTAGAGGCTTTACTGAAACATCCTTTCATAGAGAACACCGCGCCACCTGATGCTCTTAAACCCTTTTTCGCTCGGAGTGCCAAGCTTTCCGAAACGATTGATATACGGCTTTGGATTCCGCTAAAAATTCAAGACGAATTTTTGGGAATGATAGGTCTGGGCAAATTTTTGGCAAGGGATGCATTAGAGACTTGGGAGAAGGAGTTACTGACAACCCTTGCGCACCAAATTTCGATTGCTATTGCCTATTCGCAGATGGTGGAGGGCATCCAGAGCGAAAAGTTTCGGTTGTTCATGCTCGCTGAAAGTGCGCCGCAAATCTGTCAACTGCTACAACCTGAGGCGGCTGCGGAACAGGTGGTCCAGCAAGCTGTCTCGCTACTTGACGCTAACGCTGGCGCGCTTATGCTTACGGATACCGAGCAACAGGCACTTGAAATGCACTATGCCTTTCCAGAGAACTTGCTTGAAAATAGCACGGTGCAGGCTAACACGAATGGACTCGTTATTTCTTATGGTGAGGACACACCGCTATCCGAAGAAGCGACATCCGTAGAAGTGTTGAAATCTGTCGTTAAAGAAGGAATACCGGGGCATTGTCTACCTAAATTCGACACCCTTTTTGGCGGCAAAAATTTGATGGCTGTCCCGATTCCTGGGCGTGATGGTGATATTTTGGGGGTCCTTGTTGTTGGTGACAAGGAGGAACGTGGTGGCAGAATTACCTCCTTTACTGACGAAGATGTAATCCTGCTTGATTCCTTTGCGAAACAAGCAGGTGTCGCGATTGAGAATGCGCAGCTCCATCAGGAG
>JAPPDN010000262.1 GCA_028824575.1 Candidatus Poribacteria bacterium
GCTTGGGCGGCATGGGTGGAGCGCATGCCCAAGCGGTCGAGTTAGAGACGAACTGTGAACTCATCGCAGGAGCAGAAATCAATCCAGAACGGGCAAAAGCATGGAGCGAACGGTTTGGTGTCAATGCCATCTATGACGACTACGAAAAGATGCTTGACGAACAACAGCCTGATATTGTGATCGTTCCAACGCAGGCACCGATGCACCACCCGCCAACAATAGCGGCGGCACAGCGCGGTATCCATGTTTTCTGTGAGAAGCCGACTGCTCTCAACCTTATTGAAGCCGACGAAATGGTTGAAACCTGTGACGAGTATCACGTCAAGTTTGCCATTAACCACATCAAACGCGCCAGCCCATACAATCGTCACGTCCTATCACTGATTGAGAAAGGCGAAATCGGCGATGTCGTGCTGATGAAGGCAACCGACAAAGGCGGACGCAAGGTCGGCAACTCATTGATGGAGATGGGCACACATCTCTACGATTGGTTGCGCCTCTTCGGCGGCGATGTCGAATGGACGCACGCACACCTCGTGCAGATGGACGGACGTGAATCAACCGTGGATGACATCAAACATACCCAAGAAGTTCATCCACATGACCGAGATGCTGGACTTGTGCTTGGAGAACGGGGACACGCTTCTTTCCGATTCAAGAACGGCATCCACGCCGATGTACAGTTCCTCGCGCAACCCCAGACAAACGATAATGCTTATGGTATTGACATCATCGGGACCGAAGGCAGGATCGCCATCCGAGAGAGCGTTGGCACAACGATGTTCATCCACAAAGGACAACATAAGACACCTGCAGAAGCGTGGGAACCCGTGCATCTATCCTCCGAAGACCTCGACGAGCAAGGCAACCCACGGGACAAGGCATCCATACGATTGCTCTTGCAACGCCTCATGCTACGCGATCTGATTGAAGCGATTGAGGAGGACCGGGATCCATTCGCCAGCGGCAGGGACGGTCGGGATTGCCTCGAAATGATCCATGCGACGTGGGAATCACATCGTCAGCAGGCTCGGGTGCCTATGCCACTCACGCCACGTGAGCATCCACTTGAACGCTGGAAAAGAGAGGAAAGTAATTGAAAAACGGCGAATTGAAACCTCGCCATCAAGGAGCAATTTATGCAACGTTTGGATATTCTTCACCCGTCGATTGATGACTACTTACTTGACATCATTCCTGAACGTGATGAGGTCCTAACAGAGATGGAAGCGCACGCGCGGGCAAATCGCTTCCCAATCGTGGGACCACTTGTTGGGCGCGTCTTACACCAATTGGTGCTGTTGACCAATCCAACACGGATTTTTGAAATGGGATCAGGCTTTGGCTATTCGGCATATTGGATGGCGAAGGCATTGCAAAAACCGGAAGCCTCTATTATCTGCACCGACGGTTCGCAGGAGAACGCCGATAGCGCAGCACGGTATCTTGCCCGCGGTGGCATCGCGGATCGCATCGATTATCGGGTCGGTAATGCGCTTGAAATCATTGACGAAACCGAAGGCGAGTTTGACATCATTTACAACGACATTGACAAAGATGGGTATCCAGAAGCTTTTCATAAAGCGATTCCACGGCTCAGGAGTGGTGGGTTGTTTATTACAGATAACATGATTTGGGGGGGGCGCGTTGTCACGCAGGAACCCGGTAGTAGTCCAGAAGGACTTGATGAGCGAGAGCAGTGGTTTCATGCCGCGACAATTGGTGTTAGGGAGTTGACACGGCTCCTCTACAGTTCGCCTGATGTATTCACGACGATCATTCCGCTCCGTGATGGCGTTTCGGTCGCAGTGAAACGCTAATTCATATCCCTGTTTAAATTTCCATTTTCAAAAATCTACACTATGAAAGAAAAGAAGAGTAAACGCAGATCTATTTTCGGACCCTCCAAGGATGAAATTTGGGCACAGATTGCCACGGATATAGATGGCGAGTTTATTGACGGTGGCTTCTGGGGCAAAGATGTGCTCATCTATAAACACGGTGAGTGGCAAATCCTACTTGATACTTATGTCGTCTCAACTGGAACATCATCACATACAGTTACTCGGATGCGCGCACCTTTTGTAAACAAGGATGATCTCTATTTTAAAATCTCTCGTGAAGGATTCTTCAGTTCAATCGGCAAATTCTTCGGTATGCAGGACATCGAAATAGGGAATCCTTTTTTTGATAAGCAGTTTGTCATCAAAGGCAACAATCCGGAGAAAATCAAGCTGCTACTCGCTGATGATAGGATAAAGGAGTTGTGTCAAACACAACCAAGGATCCATCTCAGTATTAAAGACGATGAAGGTTGGTTTGGGACTGATTTTCCGGAAGGTGTTGATGAATTGTATTTTGAATGCGTCGGTGTTATCAAAGAGACAGCGTTACTAAAAGCACTGTTCGGACTGTTCTGCCTCGTTTTACAGCGTCTCGTTCAAATAGACTCGGCGTATGCGGACGATCCTCAGATTACATTAAAGTAGCCGTGTAGACGTGGTTGAGAAACATGCCTATTGTGGTTGGGTCGGTTTCAGGTGTTTCTCAAGGAACGCCTTCGTTAATTCTGGGACTTTGGGATCTTTGAACCAGCCGTGACCGCCCCCTTCCACCCTATAAAACGTAACCGGTACACCCGCTTTTTCTAACGCGTCCTTCAGCAACACACTTTGTTGGTATGGGACCAGTTTATCTTGGTCACCGTGGATAATCAGAAAAGGCGGATCATCTTTAGACACATACGTGATCGGGTTCGCTCTCGCCACGCGCTCCTTATGCTCCTGAATCGGTCCCCCGACCAACTGAGACTCAGGCGAGTCAGGTGCATCGTGTACCAGTCCGTCTGGGAAGCGGTGCGCGTCCATCTGAAGGAAGTCTGTGGGACCGAAGTAATCGACCACGGCTTGCACCTGACTGGATACGTGTAGGTTCTCACCCACTTTAAATTCCGCTATGTCGCCTGTCGTGCCGAGCATGGCAACGAGATGTCCACCGGCAGACGAACCCCACGTGGCAAAACGGCTTGGGTCGATACGGTAAGTTTCTGCATTGGCGCGCAGCCATCGCACAGCGGCTTTCACATCCTCGATTTGCGCGGGGAAGACAGCGTGTTGACTCAAACGGTAGTTGATGCTCGCCCCTGCGTAACCAGCATTGAGATATGCCTTCGGGACATAATGTGTCTTGTTTCCGCCGCGCCAGGCACCCCCGTGTACCCAGATAATAAGCGGCAGGTTCTCTCCTGTGTCTGCTGGTACGTAAAGGTCAAGTTTCTGGCGTTCATGTCCGTCTTTAACATAAGCCAGATCGCGATGGACTGTCACGTCCTCGGGAATTTTTGGAGATATATCTCGGTTTTGACGCTGTGCTAACACTGTAATCGTGACAAGAAAAAGTAGGGTTAACACGAGCGTGACCATAATTCGCATTACTAACTTTCTCCTCCGTTGTTGGCGGTTTCCTCTGTGTTTTGTTCAACCGATTCAGGTGGCTTTGCGTCTTCAGCAATCATCGCTTCAAGTTCATCTCTCAAGCCTTGGATCTGAGAAATCTTTTCCGCCATTTTATCAAACATCTGCTGTTTGGATTTGATGCCTTCATCAATGAGGAATGCTGTCGCTTCAGA
Organism: Candidatus Poribacteria bacterium; assembly: GCA_028824575.1. Classification (GTDB taxonomy): domain Bacteria; phylum Poribacteria; class WGA-4E; order WGA-4E; family WGA-3G; genus WGA-3G. The sequence continues at coordinate 3,629 of JAPPDN010000262.1, forward strand.
ACGGCTGTTAAACTGTCCTGATTCCACAAGTTCGTCAATCCGACTGAG
>JAPPDN010000918.1 GCA_028824575.1 Candidatus Poribacteria bacterium
TAGGCTTCGGTCTTTCTAATTATACGGCGCGCTTTGATAACATTACTGTGACCGGTGATACTATTCCAAACAGCGGTGGATTCGCTGTAACATCCCAAGGCAAACTCGCGACAACATGGGGAAACTTGAAGCGGTTTTAATCTCAACAGAAATCACATTGAAAGGAGAATCTCTATGAAATGTGTGAGTATTATAGCAATCCTTTTTCTTTGCTCCTTCTCTGTCTGGGCAGGGAGGTTTGTGGAAACCTTTGTAATTATAGAAAAACCAAATAATGTTTCAAATTTATGGGTTTCATTTTACTGTTGTGTTTGGTATACTTTACCAATAGGAAAGTGACTTGATATTGAGAGAACTTGCCTATTTACCGCTGTATCCGTCCAAACTCGGCGGATCATAATCACGGAGTATTCTGATGGAAAGAGAAAACGATGTTCAATTGATTCGTAGCATTTTATCAGGCAACGATGAAGCATTCAGTGTTTTAGTCCAAAAGCATCAAAAGAGTATTCATGCGCTGGCGTGGCGAAAGGTCGGTGACTTTCACATCGCACAAGAGATTACCCAATACACTTTCCTCAAGTTATACAATAACATAGCGCAGCAGAAAAATACTAACCACTTTTGGGGATGGCTTTATGTTATCGCGAATAATCTTTGCAAGAAGTGGCACCAAAAGAACAAATCTGTGATGCAATCACTGGAAGCCACACCTATAGAAGAAATTGAGAAACTCTCTTATACGCATCACGTATCTGACCAACGGCAGACAGAGATCACTGAGGATCGCCATGAACTCGTCAAAAAACTTTTGGCAAAGCTGCCGGAGAGCGAACGTACGGTGGTGACACTCTTTTATCTCGGAGAAATGACGGCGAAGGAAATTGGAAAATTCTTAGGTGTGTCAGTCAACACAGTTAAAAGTCGACTTCACCGCGGACGCGAGCGTTTACAGGAACGGCAGGAAGAACTGTTAGTTAGCGAAACACTCGGGGGTATCCCATTCCCTGCCCAAGTAACTGAGCGTATCATGCAGGAAGTGGCTAATATGAAACCGATACCGCCGCCAGTTGGCAAGCCTTTGTTGCCGTGGGCGGCTATTGGAACTGCTACCGTTTTGGTTATATTGCTGCTCGGTGTGACCAACGCATACCTTGCGCGTTTTCAGAAACCGTACAGTTTTGAAGCAGAATCTGAACCAACGATTGAAATCATTGACACCCCTATCATTCTCGATATTACGACAAAACCCGCTGTGCGCAATCAAGTGGGGCGGGCTGCTATGGGTAAAAACAGCGGTACTGGTACACAGGTCTCTACAACGACCACAGCATCTGCTACATTGGAGGACTCCGCCAAGTTTTCGACTTCGCCGTGGACGCAGGGAAGCGCACCACCAGGTGGGCGCGTCCGCGATATCTTCGCTACAGCTGAAGGAACTGTCTATGGTGTTACCCCCTCAGGCATATACAGATTAGACACAGATGCGACCGCATGGACGCGCATTAACACGGATATTCCAATTGGTGAATCGCTAATGCCGATGGCGGAGCATGGGGGTCTCCTTTACATCGTATCCGCTGATGAAATATTTACTTCGGGTGATAAGGGTGAAACGTGGCACACGATGGGTCCCAGACCAAAGGGATACGCTGTTAGGCTCATCATCACGGATGAAGCACAAGCGCGTCGGACGATGTATCTTGCGCTTAGAGATGAAGGGGTTTATCGATCGACAGACGGTGGGACACAATGGCACTTATTTAATGACGGATTGGCAAACAAAAGGATTTCTACAGTCGCTGCTGTTGAAAAAACAGTGTTTGCGGGTACAGCGCGCGGGCTCTATCGTCTCGATTCAAGCACTTGGAAAAAGTTGCCGATGGAGACATCAAGAGCCATCTATTCCTTAGCAGTGTCTGAGAATAATCTCTATGTTGGGACAGGTCCCCATCTGTTGGGACTCACGCCAATAGAGGCAGAACAAGACGTGCCAAGAAATGAGTCGCATACCCTCAAAATTTTCCATTCGGCTAACTTGGGAGCGTCTTGGAGGGAAATAACACCCAGTTATAAATCTGATTATGATCGAGTGATACCCTCTGGCATGACGGTTTCGGCTGTTGGTGAAGTGCTTTTAGTGTCAACTGCCAGCCAACAATATCATTCAACAGATAACGGACAAACCTGGACAGAACTTTCAGGAGATACCGACCTGTTCATGATCAATAGTCTTCCAGTTGTGGCCATAGACGAGATGACGTTTTACAAAGCGGGTCTCTTTGGGATGCATCGTACAACTGATGGCGGGCAATCGTGGAGATTACTTATAGATGGAATGGTGGGAACAAGGCTAAAGGATTTGGTTGCGTTCAATAACAGATTATACGCGCACACTGGCTATGCGGTGTATCAGTCAACTGACGAAGGTGCGTCTTGGAAAAAAATCTCAATTACCGACGAGTTTGCTGGAAAGGTGATTACAATTACAACTGACTCATCAAAACCGGAAAGTGCGCTTGTCTCCAATACCTTTCACGCAAAATTGATGGTTGATGACAATAACCTTTATCTTATTTCACCTGGGGTTAACAACTTGCAAATTTCCCGCGTATCTACAGATGCCAGTATACGCAGTCCCGTTCAAAGCATACCCGCTTCTGATACTGAAGTATTACCCCGCAAATTACCGACAGGTAGCGTGGCAGTGAAAGAGACGCACTTATCCGAGAGCGCTAAAACAGAGGATCACGCAATCGTCTCAATTGTTCCACCTCCCATAAATAAAGAGAAAGCGGGAGCCGGAATAGTCGCGGTCTCTAACGATGTATTCTACGCTGAGCAGGAACGTACGCTTTTTAAGTGGAAACTGGGTGATCCGGTATGGACAAACACAGGATTAACAGACAAGAGCCAACAGTCTTATGAAGATTTAAGTAAGGATCTCAAATTAGCAGTTTTGGGAGAAACCATCTATGTCGGGAAACGCGATGATAAACTGTTTCAGTCACTTGATGGGGGGAGCAGCTGGAGAGATGTTACGCCAAGTCTACCACTTCGTTTTGCCGATTTCAAGGAGATAACGTTTGTCGGTTCAACAGTTTATGTCGCAACAGACGAAGGGGTCTTGAGTTCAGAGACCGGCGCACACTGGCGCGTGTTAACCGATAGTGCGGGTATGCGTCCGATCATAGATAGATTTGCTGTGGATGGCTCCACAATCTATGGTGTTAGCAATATCGGAGCCTACCGCTTGGATACCCGTAATCAATGGAAAAAAGTTTCCTCAGAAGCACTCGGTGAAACTGCTGCACTCGCTGTCCTTAACGATAAACTCTATAGTGCTATCAAAGATCACGGGATATTTCACATCGCGCTTGCCGAAGAATAGATAACCTTATATCGGGAGCGCAAATTGCGTCTTTGGTTCGTAGGAACTTTTGGTTTATTTGACAACAATATAGGGCGGATGTAGGCATCCGCCCTTCATGATCTCATATTTGACGAAAGATCGTCCTATAACGCATGGTCTTCCGGACGGACACCCTTTGTAAACGTGCCGAAACCGAAGAACGTCGGTTCATAATCGCCAACGTAATCGACAACACTCTTATCGGGAATGTCGTTCTCCATCCCCATACACCAATAACAACCGTTGACAAGGAGA
>JAPPDN010000574.1 GCA_028824575.1 Candidatus Poribacteria bacterium
AACAAAATCGGTAGATTTTCTATTATTCCATAACAGGAGAACCACATGCGATATATAACTTATACGCTTTTATTTTTGCTTCTGGCACTGTGGGTTGTCCCCAGTCATGCCACAACCAACGTCGGCACGGCGGGTGCCCAGTTTCTGAAAATCGGTCCTGGTGCGCGGGTGGATAGTCTCGGTGGCGCGTTTGGCGGGCTTGCCAACGATGTAACCAGTATCTATTGGAACCCAGCCGGGATAAGCCAACTCGAAAAAACCAGTTTTTCAGACACACAAATATTCTGGCTCGCCGATATCCGCTACAACTATCTCGCTTTTGCCACCCCGATAAAAAACGTCGGTACTGTGGGCGCGAGCGTCACATTCCTCAATGTCCCTGACACGGAGATCACCACGCTCGCAAAACCCGATGGCACCGGTCTCTGGTATTCGGCTTATGATACCGCGGTCTCCTTGGCGTTCGCCAGGGAACTCTATGCGAAAGAATCCGGCGTTAAACTCTCCTTCGGCATCAACGCCAAATACATCCACCAGCAGATCCATCGCGAGAGTGCTAATGGTGTTGCCATTGATGTCGGAACGCTATACCATACCGGTTGGCGGAGTCTACGTATCGGGATGTGTTTCTCAAATTTCGGGCCGGAGATGCGTTTCAGTGGTCCCGATCTGGAAAGCGGATCCGAAATAGCCGGTGATCCAAGGACATCGGACTACCGTCCATTTCCAGATACAACGAACCCGGCGCGGACAGCGGCATTAGAAACAATCGAATTCCCGCTGCCCTCCAATTTTCGACTCGGTATCGCCTATGATATCATTGACACTGGCGATAATCTCCTCACGCTCGCCCTTGATGCGAACCATCCGAATGATAACAGTGAACGGTTGAACATCGGTATGGAGTACTGGTTTAAAAAGATGGCGGCGATTCGCGGCGGCTACAAATTCCGACTGGGTGAAGACTGGCGGGACGATGAAGATGGACTCACCCTCGGTTTGGGTATCCACCTGACGCTCGGCAAAAGGTTGCTCGCACTTGACTACGCTTATGCTGACTTCGGACGGTTACAACAAGCACACCGTGTCAGTTTAGGATTACAGTTCTAAAAATGCCTGTGGCAGCGTAGGTTGGGTTGAACGTAGTGGAACCCAACGTTTCTGCTGTAAACTACAGAAAAAACCCTTAAATTAGTAGTTACAGGTATAGGAGATAAATCGTGAAGATGCAGACTTTTACGGCAAGCATTACGCAAGAAGACAAGTGGTTTATCGCGCAGTGCTTAGAAGTGGATGTTTCCAGCCAAGGCAAAAGTGAAGACGAGGCAATTAACAACCTTAGAGAGGCGTTAGAACTCTATTTCGAGCCGCCTCGTCCGACCGTGATGCCAAAGATCCGCAAATTTCAGGTTAACATCGGTTCTAATGAAGCCACTTCCCTATCGGCAGATTAAACGCAAACTCGAAAAAGCAGGGTTTGTGATAGTTCATCAACGCGGCAGTCATGTGAAATTTGTCTGTGAAAGTGAAGATGAGACTCGGACGGTGGTGGTTCCAAATCATCGTGAAGTTCGGGTTGGAACGTTGCGGACAATTTTACGCCACGCCGGGTTAACACCAGATGAATTTGACCGACTTTAGTTTTCTCTTGTTATTTTCCCCTGAATCCCTCTCATTAGGGAGCTTGTGAACCAACTGCCCAAGTCTGACTAAAACCGTTTGCTAAAACAGAAGTCGTTATACTATAATAGATATAAATCAATGCGTTAGCACCCTTTGAAAAGGGGAGATAAAAATGGAAAACGAACGTCTCACACTTGAAGAGATGGAGCAGAAATACCCTGATGAATGGCTCTTCATCGTTGATTGTGAACATAGCAAAAATACGGAATTGTTATCAGGACGCGTCTTAGTCCATAGCAAATCCCGTACAGATATTTATAACGCCTCAGGGCAGTACAAAGGTGGTGCAGCAATACGTTATACCGGTAAACCGCCAGAAGGGATGGGTTATTTGTTATAATGGCGCGTATTCCGTTTAATCTCTCGCTTGGGTTAATCGTACTCCCTCTTAAAGTTGAAGGCATCAGTGAGGATAACTTCCGAGATCTACTTGTAGCTTTAGATACTGGAGCTTCAACTAACTCAATTCCAACAAAAATCGCTTTAGATTTAGGATATGATCTTTCAAACCCAAGAGAAGAGGAAATTCTCACGGGCAGTGGCATTGAGCTAATGAAACGCATTACCGTCTGGAAGTTGACAGCAATTGGAGAGATTGTTGAGAATATTGATGTCTTATGCCATGATCTACCTGCAGATTCAATTATGGACGGTATATTAGGTCTGAATTTTCTGAGGCATTTTGATGTCAATATCTCATTCTCAACCGGAACGATTGAACTTCTTCCACGTTAATCCGATCTCGAAGAACATCACTTCCAACAGCAGGTTCTGAAAACTTGCAAACCCTACGAAAAATATGACAGACAAACCGAACATCGTTTATCTTCTCGCGGATCAGATTCGTGCGTGTTCTTTGCCTATTTACGGCGATACACAGATCGAAACGCCACACATTGATCGGCTCGCACAAGAAGGCACTGTCTTCTCAAACGCAATCGCTACTGCACCCGTCTGCACGCCATACCGTTCCATGCTACTCACCGGGCGACATCCACAGACGACCGGACATCTCATCAATTTCGTCAAAACCCGACACGACGAAATCGGACTCGGCGACGTTTTCAACCGAAACGGCTACCGGACAGCATGGGTCGGCAAATGGCATCTCCACACGGGTTCGTTCCCTGAAATCGGCGGACGCGACTACGTGCCCGAAGGACGCGACCGTCTCGGATTCCAACACTGGCGCGGTTATAACTTCCACACGGATTATTTCAACGGCACTGTGAACCTCGACAAGGACTGGCGGAACGAAAGGTGGGACGGCTACGAAACCGACGCGCTGAACCGATATGCCTTCCAGTTTATGGATGACATGGAAGACAATACCCCGTTTTGTTTATTTATCTCCCCGCACCAAGCGCACTCTACGCCTTACGAGTTTGCCCCACAAGAATACTATGACCGGCTGCCTGCTGAACTCCAATTACCAGAAAACGTTCCAGACGCAATTAAAGAACAATCGTTGAATATCTACCGACACTACCTCGCGATGGTGCTAACGGTGGACGATATGCTCGGTGAATTGATGGCGTATCTCGAAAAAACAGGACGCGTCGAAAATACGCTGCTCGTCTTCGGATCTGATCACGGCACGCAGGGCGGCGCACAAGGCATCAATTTCTGGGCGAAGCGCGAACCTTACGAAGAATCCATCAAAGTGCCATTGATTATGCGGCTGCCCGGCGTTTTCGATGGAAACCACCGCACCTGTGATACGCTCACATCCCCCGTAGACCTGTTCCCATCGCTCTGTGGGTTATGCGGTATCCAACCTCCCCGAACCGTGGAAGGTTACGACTTATCCGCATCTTGGCGCGGCGAAACCGATGCCCTTGAGCAAGATGCCATCCTGACGATGAACTTCGGTGCAACCTACGATTATCTCGTTGATGGTAACGAATGGCGCGGTGTCCGCACAAAGACGCACAGTTACGCACGCTGGCTCAACGGCAAACAGATGCTAAATGACA
>JAPPDN010000891.1 GCA_028824575.1 Candidatus Poribacteria bacterium
ACAGCGATTACTTTACCGCTGCATATTTAGCGTCGGTTACGGAGAACCCACCGACGTGTGTCTACTACTTTAGTTACGGCACAACAGCGTGTGCCTACTACTTGAGAGGAAGAAAATTTGACATTAGGAGAACTCTTTAATCTTTGTCAAGACATTGAACTGCGACAAGCAAAACTTTATGCTGCGCTCTCATTGCGTTTGGGAAGCGTTGACGAGCGGATTGCAAGATTTTGGGAACAGATGAGCACGGAAGAATGGCAGCACTATATTCTTGTAGATTTTGGGCGTTCTTTGTGCGTTGATGCCTTTGGAATTGATTCGGCTGTCCCGGAGTTGTCAGATGTCCCTGTCCAGCAAATTACGGACGCACTGGATGCACACGAGCAGAAGGTCGATAGTGGCGAGATTTCACTGGATGAAGCCTTTGCGATTGCGATTGCAATTGAGGGCAGCGAAGCCGATGCGATCTATATGCACCTGCTCTCTATCATGCGAAAAGCGATTGAGCAGAGCGATCAACCTTATCTAATCGATCGTATAGTGCAGGTGGAGAAAGATATGATTTCGCATGTGGACGGGCTGGTTCAGGCGACGCAAAGGTTTGCGAAAGATCCCGATCTAATTCGCAAAGCACATCGTTTAAAAGCAGAACACAGTTAAGATATGGGGACGGTTTGTGACCTTGATACTATAGATATGCGCTACGAGTGTTGCGCGTTACACAAGAGATTTCCCGCTTGTTCGCATGCAACTTGTTCTAACTGCAGCGTGGTGTGGCTGATGCCAAAATGTGCTTGTAATTCACCGTTGATCTGTTCAAGAATTCGATCGGGTGCTAAGGTGGTGTTTTCATTAACCACAACATGTGCACTCAACGCACAATAGTTGGAACACAGCGACCAGATGTGCAGATCATGGATATCTTTAACGGGTTCTAAGCCGCGGAGATGTGTCGCAACAGTGTCCGCGTCGGCGTTCCGTGGTGAATTTTCGAGCAGAATATGCACCGCCTCTCTCGTGACATTCACCGCGCCGACAAGAATAATCCCACCGATAAGGAAACTCAAGATTGCATCGATCGGAGACCACCCTGTCCAAAAAATAATCGCGCCTCCGATGACGACAGCAACGGAGGAAAGTGTATCCCCGATCACATGGAGCATCGCGCTTCGGACGTTGAGGTTTCCGTGACTTTCACCATGCAGCTTCCATAAGATGAGCAAATTTCCGACAAGGCCGAGACACGCCACAATAAACATTCCTGTCACTTTTATCTCTGTGGGTGACATGTATCTTTGATAGGCTTCATAGAAAATCCAACCGGAGATCGCTATGAGGGACACGCCGTTCACAAAAGCAGCGAAGACTTCGGCGCGATGATACCCATAGGTCCGGGAGGAGGTGGCAGGACGTGTGGAGAGATAGATCGCCAACCAGCTGATAAGAAGCGAGGCCACATCCGAAAACACATGTGCCGCATCACTGAGCAGCGCAAGGCTCCCCGACCAGATGCCGCCGATGAGTTCGCCAAGGAAGACGCAAAATGTGACAAGCACAGCAAACTTGAATTTCTTCTGTAGATGGGTCTGATGGCTATGTGCCTGCGCTTCGCCGTGATGGCGATGATGCTGGTGACTATGATTGTGCAAAGTGTCTCCTCATAAGCGGGACGGGACTGTTTTCGCTTAGTCCGAGTCGGTAGACTTGTTCTTTGATTCCGTACTTGTATCGGTTGTATCGGTTTTCTTCTCTTTTTTCTCGCCTTTGTCTGATGAACTTTTATCCGACGACTCGTCTTTATCTTTCTTCGCTGATTCTTTGTAACCGGCACTTCGGTAATCGGTAGCATAGAATCCTGATCCTTTGAAAATCAGACCTGCACCTGCCCCGATGAGCCGTTTCACTTTCCCACCGCACTCAGGACATTCCTCAAGTGGGGGGGCCGTGATGCCTTGAAACTTCTCGAATCGGACATCACACGCGAGACACTTATAGTCGTATGTGGGCATGCTCAGTTTTCCTTCCTTTTCTACGGGTTTTGCAGATAGACCCTTGAGTAAGACATTTCTAAACCATGATGTTCTGTCGCAATAAGGTGTTGTTTAGTTTTCCAATAGTTTTGATTGTCTTGAGAGTTGTCGATATTCGGATGGATGATTCTCGGCTGTTGGTGTTTTGCAAGGAAATTTCTCCGTAAACGAAGAGCGTATTTGACCGACAACTGGAAACTCTCACTGCGAGGCAAACTGAAAACTGACAACTAAAAAAGTAGGTTGATAAAAAGCGCGTATTCTGATAAATTTTAATCGTTACAAGTGTAAAAGTCAAGTCAATTTTTGTAAACTGGAGTTTTTATGTTTCGTCTCCCGATTGATGCTGAAAGTTTCCCGCTCGGTAAAGGACCGATGGTAATGTTGGTGCTCTTTCTCATCTCCACGCTTTTCATCTTCGGACGTTCCGAGGAACAAGGTGAAAACCTGGAGTTTTGGATTTTCGCAAACACGCACTACGAAGAATACCAGCCGCGCGTCCCGATTTTTGAGGCACAAAATCCGGGAGTCAACGTTCGGCTCATCAATTTCGGTGGCACGATGCACGATAAACTCCTCGCTGCCATGCTATCCAATTTTGGCGCACCGGATCTCGTTGAGGTGGAAATTACATCTATCGGTCGGTTTCTCAAAGGCGCGATTGATGAAGTCGGATTTGTTGATCTGCGTCCGCGTTTAGAGAGCGAGGGTTGGATGGACAAACTGGTTGTCAGCCGGTTCACACCGTGGTCCTACCGAGGCCGGATTTACGGCATCCCGCACGATCTGCACCCTGTTGTGCTTCTTTATCGGGACGACCTTTTTAAAGCGGCAGGCGTTGAGATGACGGAAGTCGAAACGTGGGATGACTTTATCGCTGCTGGGAAAAAAGCGACGCGTGATCTTGACGGCGATGGTGAGGTTGACCAGTACGCGATTGTGTTAGATCGGCGCACGGAAAGCGACTATTTTAGCCTACTCCTCCAACAGGGGGGTGGCTTTTTTGATGAGGACGGCAACGTTATTATTGACAGTGAACTCGCCATTGAGACCTTAGAATTTTTCACGGCACTCTTCAACGAACATAAAATCGCAACGCCAGTATACGGTACATGGCACGGTGACCCAAGCAACTTTGCCGCGATGCAGGACGGTAAGATTCTCTCCATTCTTTCACCCGATTGGTACGTCGGTATTCTCAAAAGTCAGGTGCCGCAGATGTCTGGCAAATGGAAGGCGATTGGCATGCCAGCGTGGCATCCCGAGGGCAGACGGACGACGACGCGCGGTGGCACGATGGTCGGGATTACGAAGCAGTCCAAGAACCCTGACCGCGCATGGGAACTTCTCAAGTTTACCTATTTTGATAGACCCGGTCTCGTCAATCGATATGAGACGACACGGATTATTCCGCCTCTCAAGTCCGCATGGGATGCCCCTGTCTTCAAGGAACCTGATGTTTACTTGGGTGGGCAACCGCTTGGCGAGTTATTTATTCAACTCGCTCCCGATTTACCACCACGCTATCAGAACCCTTACTGGTCAGAGGCAGCGGACCTGCTCAACGATGCGATCTTTGCTGCGGTAACAGAAAAACAGACACCGAGGGAGGCGTTGACA
>JAPPDN010000693.1 GCA_028824575.1 Candidatus Poribacteria bacterium
AACAACTACCGGCAGTCATTAGCAGCAGGCCTCGGAAACCCAGAAATTTCCTCAAAACTAAGACTTGCTGAGGCGTTGGCGTATGCAGCTGTTACGCTGAATCCAGATGTAGCGGCTTATCACGATACCTTGGGTTGGATTTTGTCGAAGCGCGGACAGGTGAATAAGGCGATGAAAATTTTAGAACGTGCTATCAACCTCCAGAAAGATGCCATTGAGCCGCACTACCATCTCGCACAAGTCGCACTGGAAGCCAATGAACGGGAAAAAGCGGTAAAGGCAATCCGTAACGTGTTCAAACTCAAGCCTTCCTTTGTACCCCTCAACACGGTCAAATAGAAACCATAGCAGCACTTAGCGGATGACAGAAAGTTTGCCAACGCGCCGATCCGTGTCAGACGAAAGGACGTAAATATAAATGCCGCTGCTGATACCGGAGAGATCCCAAACCTTTTTCTCACGTTCACGTTCCGTCTTAGCGAACGATGCAATACAGTTACCACTGACATCATAGATATAGATGTGCGTCCCCGCTGGTAGATTATCAAACGTAACCTGATCATATACTGCTGGGTTCGGGTAAACGATTGTTTCTGCTAATTTCGGTGCTGGTAGTGTTATCGTCAGCGTTCTCGCGTCATCTGCAAGGTTAGCACCGTCCATATCCGAAAGTTGTAATGCCTCAATCTGATAGCGGTTGCCTGTCTGGAAGACTTCAGGTGGAAATGTAAGGAGTACCCGCTGCTGAGTCTTATCAAGAATCGCTGAACGCGGTGTATGCATCTCTGGTTCGCTGTCCATACTTCCGTACTTGTGCAAACGGTAGCGTCCGGCGTGTGTCGCGGAAACTCCCATCGGTTTGTCAAATACCAATGAAAGTTGGTTCGGCGGTGAATAGATCGCATCACGCAACCGCGGTTGTCGGGTCACTGCAACGGATATCGGCGTGGATTGTTGATTTCCTGATTGTAAGTTTGAGGTCGTAGATGTCTCGAAGACGGTGAAGACATTGTCGCTGTTAAACAGCAGCGCGTTCGTACCATCCCCATTGAGATCTGCTACAATCGGTTTGAAAGTGTTGGTCGCCGGATGGTGCCAGATTGGGCGATAATCTACACCATCATATTGCACAAGGTAGAAATTCGGCGCAACAGCGATACACAATTCATTGCGTCCATCGTTGTTCGCGTCAGCGATGGTCATTCCATTCCCGCCATCGCGCACATCACGAATGCGTTGCATCCATGTGGGTCGGTAGGTATCGTCTCCATCGGAGCTGAAAACAGTTAAAAGCCAGTGATGGTAGCGAATGTCGAGTGCTATAGGACCGACTTTGATACCTGTTTTCCCGCAGACAACAAATTCTGGTTTACCATCACCGTCCATGTCTCCAGCGGCGAAGAGCTCCGGACTACCTTCCGGCAGCGTAGTTGTCCATGTATGTCTATACTGGTTGTTTCCAATTGCCTCGTATATAAATATATCGCCGTCGCTATCCCCAATTAAAATATCCGTCTGTCCATCGCCATCAAAATCGCCGATAGCGAAATTCGCGCTAATTCTGTTCTCGCCTAACGTCGGGTTTTCGAGTGTAGCGATATTACGATAGTTGTTATCTCCATCTGCCTCGTCCACTGAGATAGAATTAGTGGTGTCATCGCGGGTGAAAATTTCCGGTGTGCCATCTGTATCCGTATCCGCAATAGTTATACCCCATTTCCCCGGTGCTTCCCAGATGCGTTCCGTTGGAAATTCGCCTTGTGTGGGTTGTTCGAGCAAGAACGTCACATCTGGTGCGCTGCACAATATTTCTATGAGACCATCGTTATCCGTGTCCGCGATTGTCCTTGGTAAGAACCGTTCGGTAAATGAGAAAATTTGTCTAAAGCCGCCGTTATCTGCAATCTCAAAAATTTGTGCCAAGTTTGTACCTATCTCCGCAGTGATAAGTTCTAATCTTCCGTTTTTGTTTATATCTACCGGTGTACCGACAGCGTGCAAGGCGCGTTCGGCTGATGTGCCTTGCGAAAGATGCAGTGGATAAATCGGCGCGTCCTGTACCTCAATCTGATACAAGCTGCCGTTGTTGTCATCAATTCGCAGTATCCCCGCTCGGTTTTTCGCCAACAAGCGATACATGTATGCACCAGCGGATAAACCTAAATCTGACAAGTTCACGATATGGAGAAGATTCTCTGAATCTGATCGGACAGATCTGACAATATTACCGTCTGGCTGGAAAATCTCTATTTTGCCGACGGATACTTCGTCTGTTTCCCACAGAACTACTGACTTGACGCTATTCCCCGAAAACCATGCCTGCGATTCATGCTTGGAAATGAGCGGTGCCGTCCGGTCCACGTGAACTACAGTTCTGTCTCTTTTAATTTCGCCGCTTTTCGATTTGACACTGAGCCGCACCGTATATCTGCCTTCCGCTAAGGCAGAAGTGTCCCACTTGTAGAGGCAGACATTAAATTTCGGTTTCGTTTTCACAGCTGCTAAGGGGAGCCATAAATCCGGCACTTCGCCGATGCCATATTCTAACCAGTATTCAGTGAATCCGATTCCGCCAGCACTCCCAAAAATCTCAATTTTTTCAATATTACTGGATTCTACATCCTGTGAGAACATTTGGGAGGCGTCAATTTGCGCGATGAGTTCTGTTAGAGAGGCGAGTGCGGTGTAAGCATCAAGCGAACCTGCCCCAACGAGGTCGCTAATAAAAAGCCGAGCTGCTGTTTGAATCAAGGTTTCCCGAACCTCTGCATGGGTATAATCTGGATTCGCAGACACGACTAATGCCGCAACTCCTGATACATGCGGAGCTGCCATCGATGTACCAGATACACTTTGATAACCACCGTTCAAATCGGTACTAAGAATTTCGTCACCCGGAGCAGCAATGTCAATTGTCGCGCCGAAATTGGAATTGGCGTACATCTGCCGCTCCGCGTCAACCCCAGCGACCGAGATAACAGTTTTCAGTCCGGCAGGATACCACGATCCGACTGCCCTGTTATTTCCTGCCGCAGCAACCATCACACACCCGCGAGCGTAGGCGTATTCTACAGCATCTGCTACAATGAAGGCGTTTACTGTATCTCCCCAACTCATGTTAACCACACGGGCACCGTTATCAGCAGCGTAAACGATAGCCGCAGCAACATCGTCATTTTGGAGATACCCGCCGCCCCCATATTTGAAGCTGGCTCTCAACGGCATGAGACGGCACCGCCACGCAATGCCAGCAATGCCAATCCGGTTGTTCGCTTCCGCAGCGATGATACCGGAGACTTGTGTGCCGTGTCCTGTTTCGTCTTTCGGTAAGTTATCTCGCACTGTCCAGTCGCCGTTGCCCGGTAACGTCGGCGCATCGCTGAAATCCCAACCGTTAAGGTCGTCAACATAGCCGTTGCCATCATCATCAATACCGTTCCCCGGAACTTCACCAACGTTTTGCCAAAGTTGCGAACGAAATTCCGGGTGTTGCATATCTATACCGCTATCTACAACAGCCACAGTTATTTCTGGGTCTCCCTGTTCAATATGCCACGCTTGTGGCATATTTATTAAAGCTAAATTCCACTGTCCGCCATAGTTAGGGTCGTCCGGTATTATTTCGGCACAAGGAACGATCGACCGCTGT
>JAPPDN010000511.1 GCA_028824575.1 Candidatus Poribacteria bacterium
TTTAGTCTGGGGTTAGACTAAATCCGTTCCTTGTATTACATTCCGAACCTACCGGCCTGGGGGTCGCGACGGTTCCTTCTCTTAAATTGACACTTATGGAAAATCCATCACAAGCAACTGAAAAAAGTGGACGAAAAAATCGAAAACCAAATCGTCCTGAGGCCCTGCCAGAGCCATTTAGTTTTAAATATTCACTTTATCTGTGTGAATATAATTCCCCTGTAAGAGCGAGCTGTGCTCGCGATATTGCGAAAAAACGTTAACATCTATAAACGAAAATCGAAATCGGGACCGAAAACCAAATCGTCCTGAGGCCCTGCAGAAAAACATTGTGGATATGTCAGAATTGTGATAGAATAGATGCTGGCATTTTAGCAATATGGACACACGCATTACACTTTAATAAATTCAAAAATTAAACGATTGAGGTTCAGCAAACAACAATATTATGAGTACTTCCCATCTCAGTTATTTACACACTGCACAAGACATTTTGAAACAGATTGAAGCGACGCAAACCGACGCGATCGCCCAAGCTTCCGATATGTGTGCTGAAACAATAGCAGAAGACGGTCTCGTCTACCTATTCGGATCGGGACATTCCCGCATGGCAGTCGAGGAGATGTTCCCGCGTTACGGAAGCTTCCCGGGTTTCTTTCCAATCGTAGAATTAGCCGTTACCTATCACAACCAAGTCGTCGGTTGCAACGGTCAGCGGCAGGCACTTTTTCTGGAAAATATCTCAGGATATGCAGAAGTGATCTTACGCAATTTCACTTTCGGTCCTCACGACACCATGATGGTGTTTTCCAATTCAGGCACGAATATCCTTCCGATCGAAATAGCGATGGGAGCGAAGGCGCGGCATCTACCTGTCATCGCGGTGAGTTCCATTGCGCACAGCCGTTCATCTACCTCAAAGCACACCTCTGGTAAACGGCTTTTTGAAATCGCGGACCTAACGATCGACAACTGCAATCCGCCGGGTGATGCCGTTGTTGACATCCCGAATCTGGTGTACCCGGTGGGACCCACGTCCAGCATTGGCACACTCTCAATTGTCAATGCGATTAAATGTCGAGTCGCTGAATTGCTGACGGAACGCGGGAAACCGCCTGTTGTGTTGACCGGTGCACATTTCCTCGGTCCCGAGGAATCCGCGAAGCAAATTGAGCGGGCTTATGATGATTACAAGGCTCGCCTACACGGAGGTTAGCGTGTCCGAATTTTCCCGTTGACTTTTCTCGTGTAAATCCGTATACTTTAAGGAGCATGGAGAAGTGCGAGATTGACTTAATTAAGTTCATATCTGCTGGACATTCTGATGCTGAAGACAACGAAAAGAATCGCTGTGATGGGCGGAACATTCAACCCGATTCACTACGCGCATCTGCTGAGTGCTGAACAGGTCCGGGTCGGATTGGGCTACGATAAAATCTTATTTATCCCTTCTGCGAGACCCCCGCATAAGGTCGCAGATACCGATATTATTGAACCCGAACACCGGTATCAGATGGCACTTTTAGCGATTGTTGAGAATCCGCATTTTGAAGTGTCACGGATAGAACTGGAGCGCGCCGGTCCGTCATATACCGTTGAAACGCTAAAGGCTCTACAAAAATTTTACGGAGAGACGACCGAACTCGCATGGATCATCGGTGCAGATTCGCTCATTGAGTATAAAGTCTGGAGAGATTTTGACGAGGTTTTGGCACGGTGTATTATGATAGCGACGACACGCCCGAATTATGACCTAAACCGGGTGCCATTGGAGGTTCGCAAGCGGGTTACGACCTTTCCAATAACAGGTGTGGATATATCTGCTACCGCCATTCGTGAACGGATTCGGAAAGGGCTTTCAATCCGGTATCTCGTACCAGAAACAGTCGAAACTTATATTCAGCGGTATCGGTTGTATCAATAACAGGAAATATCCGTTTAAAATTCATCAGAAAATAAGGATCTACATCACGAAAACGACTTTACTTTGCTTGCTACTTCTTTGTGCAATCACGTTGCCTTTATATGCTCAGTCGGAAGTAGATGACACACTCAAAGCAGAAATAGAAACCCTGAAGCAACGCCACATTGTTAGTCCCTGAGGAGACACTCTTAACAGGTTGTGCAATGCTTTCGCGTTGTATCGAAAACGCGCTTTTCAATACAAGGACCTTAAAAACGTGGAACATACATGCAGCATGTGCGGAACAGCTTACGACTTTGTATGGGAAGTCGGGACCCCTTTACCCAAAAATTTCCCATTCTGTAGTGCCCGGTGTAAAGCCGCGGATCTCTCAAAATGGATTAATGAGGAATACGCGATTAGTACCCCGTTGCCGGACACGATTTTGTCTGAGACTGAACGAGAACTGCTTGCTGAATTAGCCGAATTAGGGATTCGCATTGACGATGAGAGAGAGTAATTGGACTACGTATACGATCAGATAGACACCACACTCGCAGAACTCCGGGCACACCCGAAGTCGATCGAAATTCAACAGTATCTCTCAGATAAATTGAGCGCGAAACGGCTTCAGCATGTCCTCGCCGTACAAGAGATGGCGGTGGATCTCGCGTGTGTTCATAAAGCGGATGTTTGGCAGGCAAACCTGGCTGCGCTTTTACATGACAGCGCGAAATGGATGAACGCTCAAGCGTTATATGAGGCAGTACACGCCTATGAAATTCGTCTTGACCCGATTGAAGAGGTAAACCCTTCGCTCTTGCATCCACTTATAGGCGTGAAATTGGCGGTTGAGAAATTCGCTGTAACGGAACTTGAGGTGCTCGAAGCCATTCGCAACCACACAACCGGAAACCCATCGATGGGGGTTATATCACAGGTATTATACGTAGCAGACTTCGCAGAGCCGACACGGACACATCAGGCTGTTCATCTCGTACGGGAGTTAGCGTACACAGACTTAAGGCGTGCCGTTCATCATGTCGCTCGCGCGAAAATTGAACACCTCCTCAATAAAGGTGTAATGATTCATCCAAATACGCTTCATACCTACAACAGCACGTTAGAGAGCGTTAACACTTAAAGGAATTTGCAATGGAAAACGGAAAAAACACGTTAGATATGGTAAAAGCCGCTGCCTCGGCAGCGATGAGCCGCCGCGCACAAGATAGTGTTATTCTTGATTTACGTGAACTTGATGGTTTCACGGACTTCTTCGCGATCTTCAGCGGTGTCTCCGACATCCAAGTAGAAGGTATTTCGCAAGCCGTTCTTGAAGAACTTGAAAGCAACTGGTCACAGAAACCTTGGCATCAGGAAGGCGCGCGTAAAGCGGATTGGATTCTCTTAGACTACGTTGATTTTGTTGTCCATGTCTTTCTGTCCGAAAGACGTGCTTATTATAACCTCGAACGTTTGTGGGCTGAAGCCGGGCGGATTGAACTGCCAGAGTTAGTAATGCCTGTACATGTCGAAGAAGCGCAAGAAGAAGAGTCAGATCCAGACAGCGTATTGGTTTTTGGAGAACACGGGGAAAGTACGTCGGAATTATGATCGCGTTTTTGGGGAACTTACGAACCTGAAAAGAGATGCGGGGTATCGCGGGTTAATCAACATCTATAAGAAGTACCGTAACGTTATCGGTGCCTCCATAATCAAGTGCCTTGTTGATGAGATTCTCAG
>JAPPDN010000679.1 GCA_028824575.1 Candidatus Poribacteria bacterium
CGGACCGCAACTTGCTGAACACGCGTTCGCGCTGCTGCTTGCACTGACACGAGGCATCAACACGCAACTCGATTTGATGCGAGAGAAGGAATGGAAATGGCTGCCGTGCGTCGAAGTATCAGGAATGACGATGGGGGTGCTCGGACTCGGCGGTATCGGTAGGGCGGTCGCACAACGTGCAAAAGCGTTTGAGTTCAATGTGATCGCTGTCGATCCAGAACCGATGGAAAAGCCGGATACCGTAGATGAATTAGGACAACTTGATGGGTTGACGGAGTTTTTATCGCGTTGCGACGTTCTAACGGTCTGCTGCCCTATCACGCCAGAAACCCATAAACTGCTATCTCATGCAGAATTCGATGCGTTGCCAGAGGGATGCTACTTCATCAATGTCAGTCGCGGTAAGGTGGTTGACGAGGATGCCTTGATTGCCGCGCTGGAAAGCGGAAAAGTGGCTGGTGCGGGGTTGGATGTTACCTACACGGAGCCGTGTCCAGTAGACAACCCGTTGTGGACGCTACCGAATGTGATCCTAACATCGCATACTGCGGGTGCCTCACAGAATATCGCGAAACGCGCGATGGAACTGTTTATTGAGAACATGCACAAATATGTGAACGGCGAACCCTTGACCAACGTAGTAGACAAGAAAAAAGGGTATTAATAGTTATCAGTTGTCGGTTTTCAGTTGTCAGTAAGCGAGGTTTCCTAACCTCACCAGCGGAGTAGGAAAAGGTAATGCGGTCGTAGGTTTCCCGGCGCGGTTACAAACCGAACTTCCTGAATATCAAGTATCTATTTCAAGTGCTTCTAACGCTTCAGTATCAATAGTAACGCCGATGCCGGGGATATCGTCAAGGATGAATGCTCCGTCTTGGACCGTCGGTTTTCGGGTGGTGATCTGCCCCTTCATCTCATACGCGCCGGGGGAATGCTCCATGATGAGGAAGTTAGGTATCGTTGCGGAAAATTGGATTGTTGCGGCAATTGAGAGGATACCACCGCCACCGATGTGGGGTGTTACAGGAATGTTATAGGTATCGGCAAGACTGGCAATGCGTTTGCCTTCTGTGAGCCCTGTGCGTGCGATATCGGGCATGGTGATGTCGCAGGCGCGGCGTTCAAATACTTCTCGCAATTCAAAACGGGTGCGTGTCCACTCCCCGATAGCAACGGACATATCCAATGCTTGTGCCAATGCTGCTTGCCCAGGAATATCTTCCGGGACTGTCGGTGATTCCAACCACATCACGTCCAATTCCTCAAGTCCGCGTCCGAGCAGGACCGCATCTGGGATGCTGTATTGGGTATGGACATCTACCATCAACTTGACCTTAGGGCCTACCTGTTCGCGCACGGCAGCGACGATCTCCAATATTTCTGCTCGGTCTTGGGTTGCGTGAATTTTCAAACCGCTGTACCCTTGTGAAACATATTCATCCGCCTTCGCTGCTGCTGATTCTGGTGTTCCGCTCACGCCAGCGTACAAAGGTATCCTATCCCGATAACGACCGCCAAGCACTTTATGCACGGGTTTACCTGTCGCTTGCCCGATGATGTCCCATAACGCAATATCACACCCAGCGAGTGCATCGATAAAAAAGCCTGTATAGTGCCCACGCTCGCGCATCGCTGTGAACATCCGTTGCCAGAGATATTCTACGTCAAACGGGTCTTTTCCTATCAGTATGGGACGACACAAATCCTCAACGATTGTTTTTGAGGTGCGCGGTGAAACCGGACTTTGTCCTTCGCCATAGCCGACGATGCCATCTGATGTGGTGATTCGCACGACCATTGTTTCGTGATGGCGTGCGTAGATGCAACGCCACCCCTCATCCGGTAAGTAATAATTGTCTTCCTGTTGTTCTGATGATTTCTCCGTTTGGAACCGGAGTGCGAAGGCTTCTACTTGTGTGATTTCCATGATCAAATGTCCTCTCTAAGCTCAACATCCAAGATGGAATTCCTTGAACTTTTACGTAAATAAACGTAAAATATAAAGAGACGGTTCACTTTTCTGCGACAACACACCAAGACCTTTTATCGACTGCCCAGTCATCCGAACCCACATTATGTCTCTATCACATTCGCCTATGGATACGCCAAATCATGAAAAAATCACCGTGCGTACCGTTCTCATATCGTTGCTACTCTTGCCGTTCATCTACAAGTGGCACATCGAATGTGAAGCCCTCCGATATACCTTCCCAACGTTGATGGCACCGTTCTATAGTGTTGTATTCACACTGTTAGTTATCGCCGTATTGAACATCGTTCTAAAAAAATACGCAGCGAAGCACGCGCTGACAGGTGGTGAGCTGATCAGTCTCTATGTGCTCATGTCAATCACATTGCTATTCATGTCCTACGACATGTTCCTTCCGCTCGTCTCAATTATCGTTCACGCCTTCTATTTTGGCACGCCTGAAAACGAGTGGCGCGAACTGTTCTGGAGCTACCTGCCAGACTGGTTGACCATCAACGATCCGAGCGTGCTTCGCGCGTTCTATCTCGGCGACGAGCCGTTTTTTGAGATCCATTATCTGATGAAATGGATAACCCCAACGTTCTGGTGGTGTGCTTTTACTTTCGCGCTGATCTTCGTGATGCAGTGTGTTAATGTGATTATCCGAAAACAGTGGACAGAACAGGAACGCCTCGTGTATCCGATTGTCGAGCTGCCGTATCAACTTGCCTACAACACAAACCGATTCCTTCGGAGTCGGGCGATGTGGTGCGGATTCAGCATCGCGGCTATCATCAGTCTTGTGAATGGCGTTAACATCTTTTTTCCATCAATTCCGGCTTTCCCGAATAAGCACATACCCCTCAACGCGCTATTTACGGAAAGGCCGTGGACGGCTCTTCTCCGCGGCGGGGACGCGATCATTGTCTATCCGTTCGCCGTTGGACTCGGTTTCCTAATGCCGCTTGAGCTGCTCACATCGTGTCTGCTCTTTTTCTTTCTGTATAAAGTGCAATATTTCATTGCTATCTTAACTGGATTGGAGAACGTTCCCGGCTTTCCTTACCCCTATGAGCAGAACATCGGTGCGTACATCGGTATCTGTGCGGTTGCACTGTGGGGTACACGCCGACAGATCTGGCGGGCGTTTCGTACAGCGTTTGGACGAAGACAGATATCGGACGCGGGTGAACCGATGCGTTATCGCACCGCATTTTTGGGGATTGTTTTGGGCGGAATATTCATCATCGGATTTGCGATGCGCGGTGGCATGGCGATGTGGGTCGCGTTACTATTTTTTGCTGCACATTTTGCGACCATTGCGATCCCGTTGACGCGCATGCGCGCACAAATCGGTTTCCCTATCCATTCAACGACCTTTATTGGACCGCATCATAGCCTTGTCAGCACACTCGGCACGCGGCGGATCGGTGCCCGAAATCTGACATGGTTTGCCCTTTTTTTCTGGTTCAACAGAGACAATCGGAGCCACCCGATGCCGCACCAACTTGAAGCGTTTAAACTCGCTGAACGCGGTAATCTTGACGTAAAGGGATTATCGCGTTTGATGCTTATACTGACAGTCATTGCGATGCCGTTGTGCATCTTCATGCTGGTAGACACGTTTTTTGAACTCGGTGTTAATTCTGGCAAGGTAGGTGGTCAGATTAAT